>CALVEE010000105.1 GCA_944326495.1 Candidatus Gastranaerophilales bacterium
TCGCCTTTTTGGTATAATAAAAGCTATGGAGGGGTTATGGAAGAGTATAAAAAAATGATTGCGGGAAAAGATTATTACCCAATGACTGAATATTTAATTAGTCTAAGAGACCGAACCAGAGCTTTGATTACTGAATTTAATCAAGAAAAGGAAGAGAAGAAAAGAGAAGAAATCTTGAAATCTGTAGTTGGAAAAATGGGCGGGGGGTGTTATATTACGCCTAATGTATTTTTTGATTACGGCTGTAATACAGAATTAGGGGATAATGTCTATTTTAACGCAAATTGTGTTATTCTGGACTGCGCGAAAGTCTCTATCGGAAGTAATACTTTTGTTGGGCCTAATGTACAATTTTATACGCCTATTCATCCGCTGGATTATAAAACCAGAAATACTTTTGTAGAAGCTGCAAAACCGATTTCTGTAGGCAAAAACTGCTGGCTGGGAGGGAGTGTAATTATACTTCCGGGAGTTAATATAGGTGACGGTTGTGTGATAGGCGCCGGTGCTGTAGTAACAAAGGATATTCCGGAGAATTCTTTAGCAGTAGGAAATCCTGCAAAGGTTATAAGGAAAATAGAACAATAATAAAATAACCGGCTTTTCAGACCGGTTATTTTTTTGTTTATTTAATGTCTGCCTTAATCTTTAACTTTTTGTTTGTAAACATGTCCTTTTCTGTCTTTTTCTATATTTGGTGTATCAATTTCAAATACATAAGCATCATTTGGCGCTAAATTTAGTTTTAATTCATTAGCGCTTACCTGAAATTCGCTCTTTTCACCGTATTCAGGAACCATATTCTTGAGTTTTTGGTTTTCTTTTAATCCTGGAATTTCAATAATTCCGGCAGCATTTCTATTAGGGTTCTTATTTGCAACAACAAGGATAGTTCTGCCGTTATTGTGTCTTGCATATGTTATTATCTGGTCATTTTCATCATTACGCTTATTCAATTCAATAAAACAGCTTTCAGGATTAGCAAGAACATCAAGATTTTCCTGTCTCATCTTGAGTGTACCTTCCATAACACGTCTTATATCAGGAGAATTTCCTCCGGGCTGCCTTGATAAATTGAACAGAGCCAGTCTGTATCTGTGTTCGTTCATATCATATTTTGGAGAATAACTCCTTGTATCAAGGTCATATTTTTCAGTCCAGGTTTCGGTGTTATCAGTATCTCTGTATTTGTAGTCATAATAATCACCGGTTTGGAAGCCGTCTATAAAATACGGATTACACATAGGAATAGTTGACTGCAGTATTGTTGTCATTTTGCAGAAGTTTTCTCCGCCATGTATCATAGAGGAGCTGTCATCGTGTGTAAGGAATGAGCCGATAACACTCTTTCCGGCAGGAAGTTTGTGTGATAAATCAAGATTAAACTTCACATAATCAATAAATTCTTGTGAGCCCCAGTCCTGAAAAATATGATATTGACCGTAGTACTCATCAAATCCTGCTTTTAAAAGCTGCTCCGGTCTGTCATAAGGCATATTAATCATCGGAGAGGCGCATTCATAAGTATAGCTTTCTGCAAGCCATCCGAATTCGGGATCTCTTTTGTGTGAGTGTTTAATTAAAATATCCCAGAATTCAGGCGGTTTAGCTCTGGCAACATCTGCTCTTATGCCGTCTATACCTAAATCAATACAAGCATCTACGAATTGTTTATGCATCTCTAATAATTTAGGGTTTAATGTCCTTTGTGATTCATCAGCCCACGGCTCAAACATACGGATATCAGTCCAGCCCTGCGGTGTTTTGTCTTCACCGTTTCTGCCGTAAGCCATTAAAGCAGGCTCTGCTTCAAACATATCAACAGAGGCACAGCTCGGAAGGTCAAGCATTACTCTTATTCCCCTTTTGTGGCATTCATCAATAAACGCCTTAAACTGTTCATCCGGTGTTCTCTTGTCATTTTTATCTATTAACATAGGGTCAATTGCAAGGTGGCCGTCTTCGGTTACATATTTTGCCGGAGCATATATTGAACCTGCTGTACCCTGTGCATTTTTTCTTCCCGGAGGATGAATAGGAAGAATATGTATTGTGTTTATTCCATCGTCTTTTAATTCATCAAGTCTGGTGATTGCGCTCAAGAAAGTTCCGTTCTTTTCACCGTCCTTTAATGTAATCTTGTCATCACCGTTTAAATCTTTTGCCGTGAAAGTTCTTGGAACGATTGCCATCATTACTGATTCATTATTCTGTATCATTGTTTTCAGGTTATTTTTATATGGCTGAATAGTATTTGATGATAAATCAACTTTCTTTACTTCTTTTACGTTTGCAGAATTAATCAGCGCAAGATTTTGCAAGTACTTATCAGTAACATTTTTGTCATGCGTATTCTCTTCTGCTCTGTCCTGCTTAAGCGGCGGCTGCACGTAGCTGTTTGCTGCTCTGAAATTTGTAGATGTAATGTTAGATATTCTTATCATCGTTCACCTGCTTCTTTAAATTATGGGGGTTTTTTATTTTTCCGAAACAAACTTGTGCAAGAAGTGTTACACCGAGAACTGTTCCCAAGATTGAAGCTGCAACTCTTGCCCATCTGTGGTTGCTGTATCTTCTATCTGATGCTTTTTGTATAAAATCAACCGGATCTTGTGCAACAAGGTCAAACATAGCTTTTCTTGTTTTGGTATCAGGAGAATACTGTTTTAAGGCATTGCCGTCAAGTATGTGCCCCGGTTTTGTAAAGTCTATGGAGTTGTTGCCCATTATGTTTCTAAACCTTGTAATGTAGCACTCAAGTCTTTCTTTAACACTGCCGTTTTTAAGGCCTTCTGTTTCTTTTAAAGCCTTTTTAGTTGCGTCAGTAAGTTTTCCTTTTGCTTTTATATTATTTCTTATTTTAGCTTCATTTCCTTCGCTGTCCCAGATTTTATCTACTAAATCCTTATAGAATTCGGCATTAAATTCTGTATCAAGCTTGAGTGTGTGTTCGGGGTTTCCGGCTCCGAGTAAAACTTTTTTACCTGTTTCCAGTAATTTTTTGTCATATTCTCCGGCCGGTATTTCACGTTTGTAAATGTCCATTGTATGCATCATTCTGTACAATGAGTTTTTTGCACCCTGATATCTTTCAACAATATTGGTTATAGTGTTCTTTTTAGATGAGCCGACGCCTTTAGCGTTAGCTTTTGCATGTTCAACCCCTGCCTTTGAAAGAGTATTATCTGCATTAAGACCGTCTAGAAGGTCAAACAATTCTCCTTTTGTACTAAGCGAATTATCAAAGTCGCCTTTTACAAGCATATCAACTGTATTTTTAAATCTGCCGGTCTCATTAAGGCGTATAGCTGTATTGTTGTAATTGTTTTCAATTGCCGTAATCAAGTCTTTTAAATGAGAGCTGTCGGTCGTTTTGCCGTTAAGCTTCATTTCCATATCGACAAGAGATTTGCCAAGCTTGTTCATTGCTTTTTCATACTTAGCTTCATCTTTAGCAAGCTCTGTAAATTTTTTGTCTAAAAATTCTCTTGCAAATTCTCTTGATTCTCTAAGCGGTTTTAAGTCTTTATATTTAACTTCTAATACGTCAAGAAGTGTTCTTTCAAAGTTTGCATAAGAGCGTGCAAGAACTGTTTCCGGAGCATATCCGATTTTGAAAACTTTGTTCTTATCAAGCACTTTAGCATTTGCCTTGAATTCACCCATAACTTTTGCAAGGTCTGTAATATCTTTTATATCTGCCTCTGTTACAAGCCTTGAAGGTGTCTGCTGAATTTTTTTAGAAATTTTTTCAATTAGATTATTTCTGACAGATTTTAAGTAGGCCTGTGAGTCAGCCGGTTCTTTAGCTATTTTGCTGTCGAAGAATTCTTTAAGTTTTCCTTTGATGTTGTGTAATTCGTCTACAGAGACTCTTTCATTACCCTTAAATATTTCTTTAAGCTCATCTTGAGATAAGTCAAAGACTTTCTCCATTGTTTTTCTATTTTGCATCGGAAGTCCGGCTTTTATCATATAAGAAATTTCTTCTGCAGATTTTTCATTAAGAACAAAAGCTTTCTTTTCATTAATCAATATATTAGTTAAATCTGCTTTAATACCTTCTTGGGCATAGGAGTCAAGGTCTTTAGAGAGAAGCTGTACAAGGTTATCAAATTCTGCTTTAGGAAGTTCTTTATCCTTATAATTGCTTAAGAGTTTTGCAGCTTCTTTTCCAAGTTTATTATCATTGACATCTGCAAGTTTTGTTGACATTTTGGCAGTTCTATCCAGAAGCTTTGTTATGCTTGAATTATGTTCATAATTTCTTGCTTTTTCAAGAGCCGGGGCAATTAGTTTTTCTAAGCCGCAGCAGATAAGTGCTGTCATAACAGGAGTAGCAAAGCCGGCTGTCATCATCCAGAGAGTATTATTCTGGGTTGCAATTTTTCTCATCTGTTCTTTAGTAAGCTCATCACGGTTCTTAAGCCCTCTCGGGATACCCATTCTATCTCCGATGATTTCAAGATTTTCACCGGGATATTCACCTCTGTACATATCAAATGGTATATAGTTGCTATCCTGGAATACAGATTTTTTGCGGCCTTGATCATCAATATATTCTTTACCGATAGAGAAGCCGTGTACTATTCTTGACGGTACATTAATAAAAGCTTTAGGGAATAAAGACATTGAGGTTAAGAAAGCACCTAAGCCGACGTATTCCATAATTCTAAACATAGGATTAGTTGTTCTTGAGGCAAGATATGTAGCAATACCAATACCGCCGAGCTTTAAACCTACATCATTAAGACGGCCTGTCTGGTGGTCATTGGCTTTTCCTGCAAAACCATCTTTAACGGCTTTCATATCATAAGCTATATCTTTAATGAAGAACTTAGGTACGGATAATACAGTATCGTGTACTAAATGACCTTGCGGCGGAAGCGGCTTAAGGCAGTTATCAGTTTTAACAGATCCTTTTGCATCCTTATAAGGTCTGTGAGACTTAGTATTTTCTATATTTGCTTGAACCGGATTTATTGCCATACTAAATCACCGTACTTTCTTTTTTATCATCTATAACATCTTTATTTGCAGCTTTACCCATTTTGCGCGCTTTATATATTACATTAGCAGTACTTCCGACTGTTAGTGCTGCAGTAAACAGAAGCCAGGCTTTACCCGTATGTTTCATAAAACCAGTAGTCCCCGGCATGCCTGTCCACATTGTTTTCCAGGATTTACCAAATGATTTCCCGAAGGTTTTGGAAATATCTACAAAATTTGAGCCCATATTTTTCATACGGCTTCCCATTTTAGAGAAGAAATTTTCGCCAGGTTTTGCAATGTGGCGTTTTCTATTTTTTATTGCATCAAAAAAGTCAAGCCAGGAATCCTGTACTGCAAGTCCGACACCAACGCCTGCCCAGGCGTATGAAGAAAGGCTCTTTGCGGTTTTTGTCATTGAAACTATACTTTGGATAATAGGAGTTGTTTCTGTTGTTGAATCGTTCAGATTTTCACCCATGCCTAATTTTTTAGCAACCTTATCATAATAAGGCGTTCCTATATCTTTTTGGATTAAATCTTTTCTAAAGAATTCACGGCTGTCATAGACTTTCCTCTGCTGGATTTGCGGCATAATGTCAGCTGATTCGCCCGGTTTTGTCGGAAGCGGATAATAAACATGTTCTACAGGAAGCTCTAAGTCAACTCCTGTTCCCCAATAAACCGGACGTGTTACCAAATCATTTGATAAAGTCTTGAATAAACCGTAAAGAACGACCCCTAAAGCCATCTTATTGCCGTTCATGCCTGCCAGAATTTTGGATTTGGGACTTAATTTGCCAATCAGGTTAAACATCAGCATGAACATTGCGCTGCCTGCAAGGTACGGTACTATACCCATTGATAGAAATTCGTAGAAATCAGAGTTCACATCACCCTTCAAGCCTTTAATCGGGTATTCCAAAAAAGCGTTGGAGGTTTTATGAAACTTTTGATAAACTCTTGTCTGCAAAGTGTTCGGAAGTATTCTGGATTCAGGCTTCGCCGGTTTTTCCCGGTTTTCCTCCGCCTGTGCTCCGAACTTTACGCTGCTAAATGCTGGATTTATTGCTTTAATCATACGAACCCCATCTGGTCTTCTATATATTAAAAGTCCCTAAAAAATATTTTTTTGCTAGTTTTTTAGCATGTACTTAACATATTGTTACAAATGTTTTAAATAAATATAAAACACACACAATTAAATTACCAAAAACAAAAAATTTTTACAACTAATTTTTTATATTTTAATGCTAAACTTCTAATGGTTTATCAAGTGAACTTATAGAAACATCTACTTCATTGGAAAAAAGCTGCTGCATATGATTAACTAAATCATTGGTTGAGTTTACCCAAAACGTAGGAGAAGTTAGTATTCTTGTACTATAACCATCAACCGGCGGAAGTTTGAACATAACAGGGTCATCACCATGGTGTTTGGCCAAAACATCTTTTATTCCGCACAATTCTTCATACTTAATCTCTTTTTTGAGGTTTACCGTAACAATATTCGAATTATCAACCGATTTTACGTTATCAATAAGC
>CALVEE010000106.1 GCA_944326495.1 Candidatus Gastranaerophilales bacterium
TTGGAAAAATCGGCTCACACGTTGCTGAAATTGCTCTGGCATTTGGTATGAAAGTTGTAGTCTATGATCCGTTTACCAATAAAGAAGTTGTTGAAAAATTAGGGGGAGAATATATACCGAATTTAGAAAGTTTTTGGCCTCGATGTGATTTTATAACTGTGCATGTTCCAAAGAACAAAGACACAGTCAATATTATTAATAAAGGTACAATCGCTCAAATGAAGGACGGAGTATCTCTTATTAACTGCGCGCGCGGCGGAATTATTAACGAAAATGATTTAAAAGAAGCTCTTGATAGCGGAAAAGTCGGCGGAGCTGCGATTGATGTTTACGAAAATGAGCCAAATATTGGAGAATGTCCGCTTATTAATACGGAAGGAAAAGTCGTATTAACCCCGCATCTCGGTGCCAGCACACAGGAAGCGCAGATTAATGTAGCCTTAGATGTCGCAGGACAAATAAAAGAAGTGCTTACAGGGGGTTCGGCTGCTTCTGCTGTTAATATCCCGTCGCTTAGACCGGATAGGTTAGAACCTGTTAAGGATTATATGCAAATTGCGGAAAACGCGGGGGAAATTGCAATGCAAATATCCGACGGAATGGTTAAATCTATTGAAATTACCGCATTAGGCGATCTGTCCGGCTTGGATATACAGCCGCTTTAAGTTGCTGTTCTGAAAGGTGTTTTATCTTCTATTCTTGAAGGAGTTAATTATGTGAATGCTCCTTATCTTGCTAAAAAACGCGGAATAGAAATAAGTTCTACACGCTCCAATACAAAATGCAGCTTCGCAGGGTTGTTAACCGTGAAATTGATTACGGATAACGCTACTGCAGTTGTTTCCGGGGCTCTTGTTGCAAAAGATATTCCAAGGATAGTTAAAATTAATGAATATGAGACAAGTATCAGACCACAAAAACACATGCTGCTTGTACCCCACGTTAATAAACCGTCTATGATTGCAAAAGTTGCACAGGTTATCGGTGAAAATAATATTAATATTGCATCAATGAACGTTGTTCAGAAAAACGATAAGCATGAGACCGAGTCAATTATGGTAATCAGTATTGATACGGGAGTTGATGAGAAAACCCTTGAAGCTATCAATAAAATTGACGGGGTTCATAATTCAAGATATCTGAATTTAAGTGCAAAGGATTAGGATGAAACTGGCAGTATTTGATTTTGACTCGACCTTAATGGACGGAGAAACAATAGAGTTTCTTGCATATGAAGCCGGAGTTGAAGAGGAAGTTCGCAATATTACAACAAGAGCAATGAACGGTGAGCTGGATTTCTTTGAGAGCCTGACAAAGCGTGTTTCATTGCTGAAAGGTATTCGGGAAGATAGGGTAAATGAGATTTGCAGCAATTTACCCTTAATGGCCGGTGCGGTTGAGACTGTTAAAAAATTACGGGAAAAAGGCTATAAAGTTATTTGTTTCTCCGGCGGTTTCAGAAATGCAACCGTACCAATGGCTGAAAAACTTGGATTGGACGGAGAGTTTTCTAATATTCTTCATGTAAAAGACGGTATCTTAACCGGTTTTGCCGGCGGTGAGATGATGTTTAATAATTCAAAAGGAATTATGCTCTCTAAACTCCAGAGAATTCTTGGTGTAACTCCTGAAAATACTATTGCGGCGGGTGACGGCGCAAATGATTTAAGCATGTTTAAATATGCACAGACGCGAGTCGCTTTCTGCGCAAAACCGATTTTAGAAAAAGAAGCTTCCGTGATTATAAAAGAAAAAAATCTTACAAAACTGCTTGAGTATATATAAGGGGTAAATAAGAAAGGATGAGTCAGGAGCGGTCGGTTGGGCATACCTGAAATGTCCAACCGATCATCACGGCTATAATCATCATAAGCAATAGTAGATCAGCCAGTGCCTGACTATAGCTTATTGTCAAGAAGTTATGCCCGGTTGACAAAACCCCTGACAGGTTTACCTCCTCACCGCATCCGTAGTTTTCGGCACAGCTTCAAACACGGCTGTTCCTCTCCTATAAGGAGAGAGAATCGTACTTTTTTTCTCGCTATATTTTTACTGGACAGCATTTCGCCAGGTGCTATCCCGCACCCGGTCAGAGGTTCACACACCTTGCATCGGGTACGGAAAAACCTCAAAAATCTGTAAATTTTTGGATTTTCCGCACCTTTGTATTGTAAATTTTTGTAAATATTTGTAAATTTTTCTTGACATGCTCTACCATGATTTAAAAACTTATTGGAGCATGCCATGTATCAACTATCCCCAAATCACCTCCCAGAATTATTAGAGAAAATACTTATGCTGACTAGGAATACCGGTCAGCTTCTTTTTTGAAGATAGATAATATTCATCATCCTAAAAGTTCTGTTAATATAGTAGCATTTTCTTCTGCTTTTAAACTATTGGAGATTTTATTACGTTTTATATAAACTCTTAGAGCTTCTCTGATTAATTCACTTCTTGTTCTTTGTTCAGAAGAAGCAACACTGTCAACTTTATTCAAAAAATCATTCGACATTGATATTAATACTCTTGCCATATTCCCTCCAATCAAGGTGATACTCTATTATATCATACAAATAATTTATTACAAGAGTATATCTGTTTTATATTAACAATGTAACGGAATATTAAGAAAACTTAACAAAAAAGTCAATTTTTTACAAATCAACAACTTTATATATATAAGGATATTATAAATGAGGATAAAAATATGTTTCCATTCTATTTTTCAGGAGTAAATTCATCCATGTTGAGCCAAAATCCGGCAGACTCAATTAATCTGTCCTGGAATATGTGGAATGCAAGAAATGCAGCAAACAGTATTATGTATATGACACCGAGTTTTAATGCTGCAATCTTTGATTTTCCGGAAGTAATGACATTTGGAAACAATTTGTTAAATCCGGCTCTTGCAATTCAGCAGACATTAAATTCTTTTAATAATGGAACCTGGATGAATGGAATGAATGCTGGCGGTAATTGGTTTAACAATATATTTAAGAACCCGTGGCAGGATTCAGGCGATTCCAGCACAGGAAAGACTACTGAAGAAAAAGTTAAAAATAAATTGATGCAGCTACAGTATGACAAATTGAAAGCTGTTTTACAAGCATACAAAGAAAATAGCACCGGAGATAAAAAAAAAAAAATAGGTGTTATTTTGAATGAAGGTGGAAAGATTGAAGACAAATTGAATGCTCT
>CALVEE010000107.1 GCA_944326495.1 Candidatus Gastranaerophilales bacterium
TAAAAGTCCAGTTTTACATTTCCAATCTGTATTACATGTGAAAACCCCATAATCCCGAATTCTTTAAGTATTTGTTTAGCAACAGAGCCCACTGCCACCTCTATAGCTGTTTTCCTTGCGCTTGAACGTTCAAGAACATCTCTTAAGTCCGTAAAATTATATTTGACAGAGCCGGCATAATCGGCATGCCCGGGGCGTACGGTTGTAAAAGCTTTTTCTTCTATCTTTTTTATAGTCTCTTCAGCAGGATATTCTTGGTACTCTGTATTCATAACATCCTGCCAGTTTTCATAATCCTTGTTCTTTATCTCAAGGCATATAGGTGCGCCGGTTGATTTGCCAAACCTTACACCTGACTTAATCTCAACCGTATCTTTTTCTATTTTCATCCGCCCGCCTCGGCCATATCCTACCTGACGGCGTGCTAAATCTTCATTGATTACTGATGCCTTTATCCTAATTCCAGCTGGAATCCCCTCTATTATTGCATTTAGGCATTTCCCGTGGCTTTCACCTGATGTTAAAAATCTAAATCTGTTCATGCCAATATTATATAATAAAAAAGCACCCATAGGGAGTGCTTTTTTATTCAAAAACTATAAATCAGACCAATGCGGTGATGGCTGAATATCGTGATGATACCTTTGCTCGCTGTCTTGAACTGGATCTAAGTATGAATAACAATTTTTCAAAAATCTTACAAACTTGTTGTTACTACCCTTTGTTTCATATAATGGTTCGCAAGGTTTGCCATCCATACGATTCTTTTGAATCATAACTTCTTCCGCTGAAAGCTCAGAATAACCTCCGTTAATCATATATTCCGGGTCTGTAAGCTGCTGCGGAGTAACCTCTGCTCGTGCACTTATGCACAATGCTGAAAATAAAGCCAATACTAATAATAAATTTCTTCTCATAACACCCATTCTTATTTAACTGAACTATATGATTCCATTATAATCTTTTCTAAAGAATTAATCAAGTCACTTTCGGGAACTCTTGCAATAATTTCTCCCTTTTTGAAAATATATCCTTCTTTTATTGCTCCGGCTATCCCAAAATCAGCATGCCTTGCTTCTCCCGGCCCGTTAACAGGGCATCCCATAACGGCTATAGTTATTGGTAAGTCTAAGTTCTTAAACCTTTCTTCTACTTTTTTGGCAAGTGAAATTAAATCAATTTGCGTTCTGCCGCAAGTCGGGCAGGATATAAAATTAATTCCTCTTTGTCTCAAGTTTAATGCCTTTAATATCCCAAATCCGGCATGAACTTCTTCAACAGGGTTTTCTGTAAGAGAAACCCTTATCGTATCTCCAATTCCCTCGCTTAAAAGTGTTCCGAGACCTATAGAAGATTTTATTAAGCCTGATTTTAATGTCCCGGCTTCTGTTACACCAAGGTGAAGTGGATAATCAACCTTTGTGGCAATTAAACGATACGCTTCTATAGTTGTTGGAACATCTGATGATTTTAATGAAATTTTTGTATCATAAAAATTTAAGTCCTCTAAAATCTCTATATGTCTGAGGGCGCTTTTAACCATTTTCTCTGCTAGAGGAATGTCCATTTCTGCAAATTCTTTTTCTAAAGAGCCTCCGTTAATCCCGATTCTTATTGGTACATTATGGATTTTAGCCGATTCAACAACTTTAATAGTATGTTCTTTTTTGCCTATATTCCCAGGATTTATTCTTAGTGCGTGTATTCCATTTTCAATACAAGTGAGTGCAAGTCTGTAATCAAAATGAATATCTGCAACTAAAGGTACGGGTGATTTTTTTACAATCTCTTTTATCGCTGAAGCCGCATCTTTATTCAAGACCGCAAGCCGTACAATTTCACAGCCCGCAGAAGCAAGTTCTTCAATCTGGCTTAAGGTAGAGTTTACATCTCTCGTGTCTGTATTGCACATTGACTGCACTGAAATAGGTGCACCCCCGCCTATCTTTACATTACCTATTGATATTTGTTTTGATTTTCTTCTCTGTATCATATGATTATTGTAGCATAAATTTTAATCGGTACTATTTTTAGAAATTTCAATATAAGCTTTGAATATTTTGTTTGATATTGTGTCATCAAATGCTTGTTGAATCTTTTCTATTGGATAAACTGTCGTAAGATTTTTTACTTTTACACGTCTTGATGTGAGAAGTTCGAAAGAATCTTTTAAATCAGCAGGAGAAGGGGAGTAACTGCCTAATACGGTTAGTTCTTTATAGTAGACTTCATTGTTAGGAAATCCGCTATTATTTGGAGTACTTGAAAATACAAGAATTTTCCCGCCTTGTCTTACAGTTTTTAGCGCTGTTTCTATTGCTTTGTCTGCTCCTGCGGTTAAGAAAACTGTATCGACACCATAATCTTGTGTTTTTTCTTTAATTATAGTGCAAAATTCTTCCAAATTTTTTGAATTGAAAGCCTGAATTCCCATTTCATTTGCAAGTGTGATTCTTTCTTGGATAAAATCACAGCCGAAAACAGTGTATCCCAATGCTCGTAAAGCTTCTCCCATAAGCAGGCCTATTGAGCCAAGACCTATTACCAAAACTTTGTCGTTTTTTTGTAAGCAGCATCTTTTGATTGCTCTAATGCAGCATCCTAATGGTTCATAAAAAGAAATTTCTTCATTACTAATATTTTCAGGAACTCTATATGCAACATTTTTTAAATGCTCTTCTGAGACAAATACTTTTTCACTAAATCCTCCCGGTTTTATATTTGTATTTTTAAAATGCAGGCACATTGAAACATTTCCGTGACGGCAATAATTACATTCTCCGCAGGGTATATGATGTGAAGTAACTATTTTGTCTCCGGCTTTAAAATCCG
>CALVEE010000108.1 GCA_944326495.1 Candidatus Gastranaerophilales bacterium
ATATCTTTATTAATATTTTTGAGTTCCAAGTATTTATTCTGAAATTTTTCCATAACAACATATCTCCATACAGAAATTGTAAGGGTTTATTCTTGAACATAAATCACCTGTTAGTTTAGTTTTTGGGATTAAAATGTTATGAGAATGTCTATTATAGTTTTAGTTAATCTGATTTAAATAATTTTCACAGGCTTTTTTTCGGGTATAATTAATTATTGTTTTATATGAATTTTCTAATATTTGATTTTGATTATCAGAGTTTAAGATTTTTTCAATAATATCGTCTCTCCAAAAATATCCGTTAACCCCGTCTTTTATAATTCCTGCAATTCCGTCATTTTCGCTGCATACCGTAATACAGCCGGAAGCCATTGCTTCAAGATAAACCATCCCGAATGTTTCATTTTTACTCGGTAGTACAAAAATGTCAGCATTTCTCATTTCTTCAAGGACTTTTGTATGTTCAAGCCAGCCGGTGAATACCGGCTTCGGTGATAATTTTTTCAAATTCTTGTATTCCCTGCCTTCGCCTGTAATTTTTAGTTCAACATCAAGTTTATCGCAGGCTTTTATTACTTTATCTATATTTTTGCGTTTGATTAATTGAGCGCAGGTTAAAATTTTTCTTCCTCCGCTCCATTTTCTTTGCGTAATTATATTTTCATCAATTCCGGAATAGCAGACAAAAGTTTTTGGCTCGTATTCCGGAAAAAGTTTCAGAAATTTCTCTTTTATTACATTGCTTCTGCAGGCAATCTTTTTAGCGTTTTTATAACCCCTTTCAAGTGCTTTTTTGAAATAAAACGAATAAACAGGATTTGTTAAAACTTCTAAATCCGAAACATGAACGCCGGCGATAAAAGGCATTTCAAGTTTATCTGCAAACAAAATTCCGCTAGGCATATGCGCGATTACAATATCAGGTTTAAATTCGGTTTTAATCTTATGTTTAATATCTCCCCAAAACGGGAAAAAATAATTGATGTTTTCAACCTCTCCGTAAATTCCCGATTTATAATAAGGTTTTCTTCTAAGAAATGAATTCAATAAGAAATTCGGCTTGATTACCCGAACTTCCTGCCCCATATTTTTCCAGCCGGAGACAAAATCCGCAATCGTCCGCGGAGTTGCCGGCTCATTTTCTTTAACCGGATATAAATCGGTAACCACAAGAATTTTCATCAAATATCCCCGTATTTATTTTTTTCAAAACATAAAATATTGATTAAAGAAAACGCCATTACCACAATAAGCAGTACAACCGCAAGCGCTGATGCGTAACCTAAATCCAGATTTTCAAAAGCTCTTTCGTAAATATAATATACAATTGTTTTAGTGGAATTTAGTGGCCCTCCTTTTGTCATAACATAGATTTCCGCAAAAACTTTCATTGCTGAAATTGTACTTATGGTAGAAACCAGAGCAATTGTCGGCATAATATGCGGTATTGTAACTGTTAAATGTTTTCTTAAAAATCCGGCGCCGTCTATATCGCAGGCTTCATATAATTCCTGCGGAACACTCATTAGAGATGCTAGATAAATCATCATATAATATCCGATACCTTTCCAGATTGTAACAACCGCGACAGAAAAAAGCGCCCAATTTGTATCCGTAAGCCACCCTATCGGAGCAAGATGAAACATTGATAAAATATAATTCAAAATTCCGCTTGTTGCATACAGCCACTTAAAAGCAATTGCCGCAACAACAATAGACACAATTACCGGCAGATAAAGCAGGATTTTGTATAAAGTTATTCCTCTGATTTTCTGGTTTATTAATATTGCAAGAAAAAGCGGAAAAGTGACTAAAAAAGGAACCGCAATTACAAGATACATAAAAGTATTAAACATAACTTTATAGAAAACAGGCTCTTTTATCAGTTTCAAGTAATTATCCGCACCGCAATAAGACGGATGATAAATGCTTGAAGAATAATCAAAAAAACTTAAACCAAAAGTTTGGAAAAACGGAATAAAAAAGAATACGATTAAAACGGCTGCAGCCGGAAGTAAAAACAAATACGGTGTGTATTTTTTATAGTAATTCATATCCTGATTATCTCATTTGTAAACATTTTGGTCAATGACAAATATTAAGAAATGTAAATTTTCATTAAAAATAGACTTTTGAGGGGATGAAAAATAGTATATAATAAGTGTATATAAGTATATTATAAATCACAAGAGAAACAACATTATGGAACCGGAAGCAATTGCGCCGTATTCGCCGACAACAATTTACGGACAATTAACGTCGCCGTTTACGCCGAAACAGATTACAATCAACGCACATACACCCTATGACAAGATTGATGAAGAAGAGCAGTCAAGGGTATTTTCGCGTGAGTATTTTCAAGGCAGGCCGCAAGCTAAAATGGTTTATGAGCTTCCGGAAAAAGACGATTTTGTTTATGGTTTAAAATATGAAAATCAAACACAAAAGAATGATAGTTCAGAAACAGAAAAAGATAACAAACCAATTGAACTGGCAGCTTTTTCGGCATCCCGTGCTTCTTCTAAGGACATTGTGCACAATTCCTTGAAATACGGCTATTCACCATCTGAAGCAATTGCTATTCGTGATGCTCAAAATGCATACAAGAATAGTGCTGTTTTGACTGATGATCCAGTAGGAGCTTTGAGCACGCGTTCTTTCCGTGTATTTTAAGCTGTATAAAATTCCCTCTTTTCTCAACTCTTAAATTGTAGTAGAATAATGGTGTGGTTTATTATAGAGGGAAGGTATAAATATGGTAAACAAACTTATTAAAGAAGACACTAAAATGTTCCTAACGGGCAATGAAGTGCTTGCTTATGCTGCAAATTCGGCTGAAGCTGAGTTTATGTACGGTTATCCGATTACACCTCAAAACGAGATTATGCATACGTGGTGCAAGTTACTTCCTAAGACCGGTGCAGGGTTTTTGCAGACGGAAGATGAAATATCAGCAGGGTTTTCTACTATCGGCGGGATTTTAGCCGGCAAACGTGCGTTTACGGCAACAGCAGGGCCCGGGAATGTAATTATGCAGGACGCGCAGTCTATGGCAGAGATGATGAGAATACCGTTTGTATGCGCGGTTATGCAAAGAGGTGGACCTTCCACAGCAACGGTAATTTATGCGCAGCAGGAGACAAGATTAACCTGTTTCGGCGGAAACGGAGAAGGGTTTAGAATTGTCTACTCAACTGCAGGACATCAGGATTTGTATGATTATATGATTAAAGCATTCAATACAGCCTGGAAGTACCGTTTCCCGACATATGTTTTAGCTGACGGATATCAGGGTAAAATGAGAGAGCCTGTCACACTTTATGACCCTGCAAGTCGCGGAATTACAATGGTTCCGACAGAAAAATATCTTCTTGCGGATGGAGAAATCGGAGTTGACAGAAAATCTGCCCATCTTAGAAACACTTATAATATGGAAGATGAGCTTATGGATGTTCTTGAAGGTTATAAGGCGGATTATGAAAAAATGTCCGAAGAGGTTCAGGAATGGGAAGAATATAAAGCTGAAGATGCTGAAATCCTTGTTATCGCTCACGGTATTGTAGCTCGTTCTGCAAGAACCGCAATTGATGAGCTTAGAGAAAAAGGGATTAAGGCCGGCTTGTTCAGACCGATTACAATCAGACCTCTTGCGGTTAAGCCTTTAAGAGAAGCTGTTCAAAGAGCTAAGAGAATTCTGTTTACAGAGTCTGCAAACGGACAATTAGCACAGATGGTGCTTGAAAAGCTCTACGGACTTACAACTCCATACGATACTTTATTCAAAATGGGCGTCGGAGTTACCGGCGATGATATTGTGAATAAAGTAGAGTCAATGGCAGTTGGAGTTTAGAATATGAAGTTTAAGGGTGAAGTGAATAAGTAAATAAGAGTAAAGTGAATAAGTCAGTAAAAATAAATCTTCTTATTAACTTATTAACCTATTAACTTCTTAACTTAAAAATCAGAAAGGATGGATACCACAATATGTCAGAAATATTAACTTTACCGCCTAATTTACCGAAAGCACAGAATGCGGAAGTCGGAGCAAGCAAATTCTGCCCCGGATGCGGTCATGGTATTACGTTGAAGGCTTTAGCGCAGGCGGTTGATGAATTAGGTATAAAACAAAAAACTGTTTTCGGATGTGATATAGGATGTTCGCTTCTTGCGTGGAATTATATGGATTTAGATACTGTCCAGACTCACCACGGGAGAACAACTCCGGTTATTTACGGATTTACAAGAGCTAATCCGGAAGCTATCGGTATTGCATATATGGGCGACGGCGGCGGTCTTGCAATAGGCGCGCAGCACCTTGTTAATGCGACAGTCCGCGGTGAAAGATTAATGATAGTAGTTGTTAATAACACTAACTATGGTATGACGGGCGGTCAGATGTCACCGACTACAATGCCGGGACAGAAAACCGAAACAACGCCGTACGGCAGAGACTGCTCGGTTACGGGTAAGCCTGCAAAAGCAGCGGAGATGGTAGCTTCTATTGCTGATAAAGAAAAATCATACGTTGCACGCTCTACCGTTTCTAATGTAATGAAACTTAAATCAACATTCGTTAAGGGCTTAAAGAACGTACAAAACGGCGGATTCTCTTTTGTAGAAGTACTTTCAATCTGTCCTTTGAACTGGAGGACAAACAATTACGATACATTTGCAAGACTTCAGCAAATGGAAGAATTCTTTGAGGTTAAAGAATTTTTGACCCC
>CALVEE010000109.1 GCA_944326495.1 Candidatus Gastranaerophilales bacterium
ATAGAAAGCAGGTAGATGTATGGAACCGATTAACAATGTAGGAACAGCTAATTATGCAATGACAGTTCCCCAAAACCAAGCTCAGGGGTATGAAGATTATTCTTCAATGCCTATGGTTTATGACCCGGCAATGGAAGAAAAATCTAATGCAGCGTCAAATAAGACAGGCCTGGTAGCATTAGGCGCAATCGCCTTAGGCACACTCTGTGCTATAGGCGGCTATAAATACGGCAAGAGTAAAGCAGTCAAAGACGGCGCAAAAGAATTAACAGATGATGCCAAAAAAGCTTTTGAAGATCAAATTGAGAATTTAACAAAAGAAAAAGATGCGCTAAAAAAATCCAATGATGAAGCAATGAAACTTGCTGAAGAAAAGTCTCCTTGGTATGCTGTTAGCCTTAAAGAGTTTAAAACAAAGATTAAAAAAGCATTAAAACCTGATGGTGATGATGCAAAAAAAGTTGAAGAAAAGGCCGGAGAAGCTAAAAAGAAAGCCGACGACGCTGCAAAAGCGGCCGAAGAGACAACAACTCCTAAAGAATAATTGGTTCTAAATAACTTAAGATAATCTAAGGCGGAGCTTTTCTAAAAGCTCCGCCTTATTATTCTATAACCTTGGCGGACGGAAGTTTTGTTGTTTTTTATTATTTTTGCCGCTCTTTATTCCGACAAGCACACGCTCGCCTTCATAAATCTTATCGCTTTTAACTTCTGTATAAGAATCATCGCTTGCGCCTGTTGTAATATCGACTCTTGCAATCTTGAATCCGTCTTTTACCCATAAGCCTTGAGTTTTATATTTTTTCCCGTCAGATTGCGGAGTAAACTTAAGTGCAATATTTGGAACAGAAAGCACATTCTCATTTTTTGCCGTAATAATAGAAACATTTGCAGTCATGCCGGGTTTTAGTTTTAAGTCTTTATTATCAACAGTTACAATAACAGAATATGTTACAACGTTAGAAACCGTTGTCGGAGAAATTCTTACCTGTGTTACTTTTCCGTTAAATACGCTGTTTGGATACCCGTCAAGCGTATAAGTTACGTCTTGCCCTTCTTTTACATCTCCTATATCGGCTTCAGAGACATTAACCTCAATTTGCATCTTCTCTAAATCCTGCGCGATTGTGAACAATTCAGGTGCCTGAAAGCTTGCAGCAACAGGCTGCCCGAGGTCTATTTCACGCGAAATTATCATTCCGCTTACAGGTGCTGTAATCTTGGTATAATTCAGATTGACAAGGGATTGATTATATTGCGCCCGCGTTTGTGAAATTTTGGCTTTTGCGGCGTTTACCTGGGCAAGATTGGATTTATAATCAGCTTCTGCTTGATCTAAGTCTGCTTTTGGAATAAAACTCCTTGCATAAAGGTTTTTATACCGCCTTAAAGTTTTTGCACTCATCTCTAGGGTAGCTTCTCTATTTGCCAAATCTGCTTCGGCGGAGTTCATTGAAGCAAGATTCTGATCTACTGTTGCCTGAAATGTTCGCGGGTCGATTTCAGCAAGAAGCTGGCCTTTTGTTACTTTGGAATTAAAGTCAACATAAATTGCGCTTATAAGTCCAGATACGGTAGAACCAACAGATACTGTGTTTACAGGATTAATTGTTCCTGATGCTTCAACCACCTGTGTGATAGTTCGGCGCTTAATTTTTGCGGTCTGATATTCTACATGGTTTTTAGCAAAGTTAGAAATCACAAACCCTAGTATAATCAAAAGAACTACAGTTCCTATTAAATATTTTTTGTCTAAATTTTTTAGCTTATCAAATTTTGGAAGTTTCATACGTTATCCTTCTTTTTAGTTTTCTTAAGGTTTTTAGTTTGTTCTTTTTCTTGTTTTTTTAAATCTTTCTGATAATCTTTAACATCTTCGACAGTAAGCGTTTCTTCCTGCGGAAGAGCTATTTCACGCTCTAATGTTGCTCGTGCTACGTTATAATTGTAAACAGCCTGAACATAAGAGCTCTGAGCATTATTGTAATTAACTCTTGCGTCCTGAAGCTGGATATAATCACCTAAACCGACCATATATCTTCCGTCTGCAAGCTCAAGATTTTCTAAAGTTTGTCTTACCTTTGTCTCCAAAAGCGGGATTTGTTTTTCCAGCTGTATCATATCTACATAAGCACTCTGGATATCAAAATAAAGGTTTTGGTTTAACAAATCAACTTCTGTTTTTGCAAGATTAAGTTGTGAGTTTGCAATATCAACTTCATTTTTAACCTGCATCATATTAAAAGTTGTGCTTAAATTTAAAGAAACATTCATGCCGTTATCTGCATAATCTCTGTTGTTTGCATAACTATATCCGACACCGCCGGTTAAATTAGGCAGGTATTGGCGTTTGGTTAAAAGCACATACTGTCTCATTGCTTTTACAGTAGCATTTAGTGCTTTTAAATCAGGGCGGTTTTCCTTTGCAATAATGACGGATTTTTCAAATGTATGTGGATATTTCTCAAATGAATAATCCTTTAACACATCGCTCTTTTCTGCCTGTACTGCATAAACTGCATTTGAAACATCATCAGGAAGCTCAAGGAGCTTTTTATAATTTTCTATATTAGTAAGGCTCATTGGTACATAAGGGTTTGCAAGATTAAATGTTTCAGTATTTTTGATGCTGTATTCAGGAGCATATGCTACATACATCGCGTTATTCAAAGTTACGATGGCATTTTTGTAAGTATTTTCTGCCTGAACAAGAGAAATTTTTGAATCGCTAAGGTTAACTTCGGCATTTACAAGGTCGATTTTTGAGCGGATTCCTTCTTCAAAATAAGCTAATGTTCTCTGATAGTTTCTTTCATTAATCTGGACATTTAATTTTGCCACTTCTACCAGAGATTTTGCCGCAAGAACACCGTAATACTGGAGCTTAACATTAAAGATTGTTGTTAAGACTGTTTCATCAAAATCATATTCTGCTGCAATTTTGTTAAATTTTTCCATTCTAATATTTGCGCTTGTTTTTCCGAAATTCCATAAAAGCTGTGAAAGTGAAGCATCAAAACTGGGCAGAGTTCTTGTCTGATAACTCCCCCTGTTATGGCTGCGTTCTCCAAAGCTCTGTCTATATCCTGCTCCCAGGGTTAAACTTGGGAAATAAGCCGATTTTGCGACTCCGACAGAGGATTTTGCTATATCAAGGTTTAAAATGGAACTTCTTACGACAGGACTGTTATTCAGCGCAATTTTTATACAGTCATTTAAACCCAGCTCAGCGTTTTTTTCTATCTGAACTGTCTGTATTGCCTGAACCCTTAGTCCTGAAATTAAACCGATTATTAATAAAAAAATTTTTATCTTTGTTTTCATCTATACTCAATATTATATACGACAAACAAGAATTAATGTTCATTTTCTTATACGAAATTGTTTTTTATTTTTAAATATGCTACTGTTTTATTATAAAGAATTGGGAGTTTTATATGAGTGCTATAGTATGGAATAGAATGAAGCATGATGTAAAAGTTAAGCTTTTAAATGAACAGCACCAAAAGCTTTTTGGGACATTAAAAGAGCTATATGCGGCAATGGAAGATAAGAGTGATAAGCAGGCACTTTTGCATATTATAAATAATTTATCTTTATATGTAAAACAGCATCTGGAGACAGAAGAGGCGCTGCTTGAAAAATACAATTATCCGGGCTTAGAAGAACAAAGAGAGCAGCATAGACTTTTTGTTAGTAAAATAGATGAATTTAAAACCGAATTTGAAAATAACCGATTTATGCTGTATTTTGATATAGCAATATTTTTAAAAACCTGGATAGCAAATCATATCGAAGAAACTGATAAAAAATATGCGGATTTTTTAAACAGTCATAATGTTTTTTAAAACAAAATTACTTTAAATCCGGAGAAAACCCCCAGTGTAGTTTATTTCTTAATACGGAATAAAAGCTGTCATCGTCTAAAAATGCAAGCATCGCCTTTTTTTCAGACTTATGGATAGAAATCTCTTTAACGCATTCTGCCGTGTCCAGACCGTCAGCTGCAACAGATAAGAGTCTGTCGCTGGTTTTTACAGTAATTGTTTCATATGCAGGAACAACAAGCGGTCGAACATTTAGCGTATGCGGGCAAATCGGTACAATGACAAAAGCATCTAAGTCAGGATATAATACCGGTCCGCCTGCTGATAATCCGTAAGCTGTCGAACCGGTTGGGGTTGAGATGATAAGCCCGTCTGCTATATAATCACATACAAATTTGCCGTTTATTTCAAGATAGAATTTTGATGTTCTTGATGGAGTACACCCCTTTATAACAAAATCATTCAGCGCAAGGTATTGTTTTGAAGAAAGCATCAAACGCTCTTCTATCGAATATTTTCCGTTAATCACTGCATTAACGGCTTCCTGGATTTCACCGACTCCTGCTTGTGCCAAAAACCCTAAACGCCCGAGGTTAATTCCCAAAACCGGTATTCCGGAATAGAATACAGCAGCTCTCAAAAGGGTTCCGTCACCGCCTATAACAAAAGTAAATTCTCCAAAAACTTCCATCTCATCTATATTAAAAGATTTGAACTCTGCCTTGGGATTTTCTGAAAGTACTTTTTCCAGCTCATTTAAAACTTCAGCATATCCGGAAATTTCTTTATTATAAATTACGTTTATTTTCATACAAGCGATTATATCATATAAAATAGTTTTGTGATATAATTTAGCAACAGCACCCCTCGCCTTGCGGGAGAGGGGAAGGGGTGAGGGGGCAACTTTAACGAGGTTTATGTATATGATAGAAATGAAAGTAATGGGTATAGCGCTTGATGTAAGGACAAATTCGCCGATAGTAGTTCTTCACGATTTGGATAACAGAAAGGCTCTGCCAATATGGATAGGCTCTGCTGAAGCCAGTGCTATTATAAGATGTATAGAAGGGCTTGTTGTTGCAAGACCGATGACACACGATTTGATTACTAATATTATAGAAAAAACGGGCTATACTCTGAATAAGATAGAAATTAATGATGTTGAAAAAGAAACATATTACGCAACTCTATTTCTGGAAAAAGACGGTGAAACTCTTGAAATTGATGCGCGCCCGTCAGATGCTATTGCTGTTGCAATGAGGGCTGAGGCGCCGATTTATGTAACGGCAAACGTA
>CALVEE010000110.1 GCA_944326495.1 Candidatus Gastranaerophilales bacterium
ACGAACAAAGGCTGGAAGCAATGGTCAGACAACAATTAAAAGAAGAATTTCCGAATATAGAAAAGAGTTCTTCATACGACTTGCTGGTTGATGCAGTCATCCACAATTATAAGTCAAAACAGCTTCAGGCCACAGATGACGCCGAAATTAAATAGTCATCAAGTTTAATAGATAATATTATCCCTTTTAAGTCTCTATCTGCTTAAAAGGGATATATTTATTTAGAGCCGCAAATAAGCTTCTCTAATCAAATAATCTTCTAAAGTTTTCATATCAGAAATTGTTGAAGCGGTATCATTTATAATTATACAAAATGCATACTTATTTCCGCTTTTTGATATTAAATAACCTGCAATAGAACTTAAATCACCGTGCGTTCCTGTTTTGGCTCTAAGATTGTCTTTTAAAGGAAGCATTCTGTGTGTTAGAGTTCCCTCTCCCGGAGACGGCAGGTTTTCAAGAAGTTTGTTGTCTTTATTTTTTACCAGAAATTCTGACACAAAATCCGCACTTATAAGATTATTTTTAGAAACTCCGCTTGCGTCTGTAATCCTTATCTTGGAATTATCAAGCCCTATTTTTTTACAGTAAGCATTAAAAACTTTTATTCCGTTAAGGTCAGAGCCTCTATCATCATAAGCCTTACCGCCTGCAAGTTTTGATACGGTTTCTGATACAAGGTTATCACTGTTTTTTAAAATATCATTTACTGCATCTTCTATAGGATGCGTTACTCTTCCCATAACAATATCCTGCGGGGTCTGTTCTGCAGTGATAAAGTTCTCTTTCAGGTAGATTTTTCTATCAGCAAGCGCATTTGTTAGTTTTATATCAAAATATCTTTTCAAATTATTAGTTGGAATATAGACCGTAACAGGTTTATTAACAGTTCCTTCCAATACAAGCGTATTATTTGAGACGGAATTATCTCTTGTTACTTTGATATTATTTTCCTTCCCTGTAACTAAATGATTAAAAAATACAAGCGGATATTTACTCGGGTTGATAATTGCAGGCGCTTCGCCTTGAGAAGTCGGCATAACAGTTATTTTTATAAGGTTCTTATCAAGGTTATATGAATTAAACCTCGGCATAAGAACATTCATATCATCATCCCACTGCCAGCCTTCGCCCCAGTCTTTTTTTTCTAAAATACTGTCATCTATAAATATTTTTTTTACATCTAAATCTACATAACTAATAAGCTTTTTTAAATCAGATGAGGTTAAATAAGGGTCTGCCCCTAATTTTATCAAATAAGCATCCTCGCCGCGTTTATAAATTTCGGTTGTGAATTCATAATCTTCTCCAAGAACATCTGCCGCCGGAAGAAGTGTTAAAACTTTTTGAACAGATGCCGGATGCATAAGAATTTTTTCGTTTAATTCATATACAGGTTTTCCGCTCGCTAAATCCTTTATTGAAACAGCGATTGAATTTTTGTCAATATCCGACTCTCCGATTACGTTTGAAAAATCACGCTTAGCTGCTTTTGCGAACACCGGAGTGCATAAGATAAACATTAATAAACATATAAAAAGTTTTTTCATTTTGTAATTACCTCGTATGAGTTTTTTATATCATTTAAAATATTACAATTTGCACGGAAATCATACATCTTATCTAAATCAATTTCTGCATAAATTCCGCCCTCAATTTCTTCAATTTCGTCTAAGATTTGCCCGTTGTAATCATAAATCAACGAGTGTCCGAGATTTTCTTCTCCGTTTGCAAGAAGCCCTGTTTGAGTAAGCGCAACCATATATGTTTGATTTTCAACCGCTCTTGCTCTTGTAAGCGTATCCCAATGAATTTTTCTTGACTTAGGCCATGCTGCCATATTAACTAAGATATCAGCACCGGCTTTTCTGTAAGCTCTGTATATTTCAGGAAATCTTATATCATAGCAGATTGAAATTCCGAGTTTTACACCTTCAATTTCAGCCAGAACAGGAGAAGCACCTGCTGTTATATATTGATTTTCAGTATCGCCGTTGTATGAATAAAGATGGTTCTTATCATAAATACATACCATTTCACCCCTGCGGTTAATTATCGGACAGCTGTTAAACAGCCTGTCCCCTTTTTTTCTTACAAAACTTCCGCCTAAAACATTTACCCCGTATTCTTTAGCAATCTCTTTGAGCATTCTAACACTCTTTGCGTCCTCAAGAGTTTCAGCACATTTTGGAAGCGATGGACAGTCCCATCCCGCAGTCCAGAGTTCGGGCAGAAACACAAAATCCGCACCCCCATATTTTTCAAGATTTGCTCTTAAGAGGTTACGCACAGTTTCAATATTCAAATCAATATCGCCGATTGCAGATTCCATCTGAACTGCAAGGAGTCTTATTTTTTTCTTCTCCATATGCCGAATTTATACACCTCATCAAAAGCCTTGGGCGCTTTGCGCTCTAAATCTTCCAAACTCTCCTGAAGCTTTACTCTTGCTTCTTCTTCATCTCCGTCTTTTGGAACATAAATCGGCTCGCCGTATAAATTAATCAAATTTGTTGCAAATATAGGTGAGCGCATCTCATCCCAGGAAGGAAATTTAGCGAACGTAAAGTTTTTAGAATACCAGTAAACAGGAATAATAGGAACACCTGCCATTTTAGCAATTTTAATAACACCGTCTTTCACCACTCTAGCAGGTCCCTTAGGCCCGTCAACCATCATTGCGCAGTTTTCGCCGGATTTTAAGACTGATATCATCTGCATTGTAGCCTCAACTGCGCCCTTTTTACCTTTAGAACCGCGGACTGTCTGAAAGCCCCATCTTTCTACAACATCAGCAATAATTTCGCCGTCACGGGAGCGGCTTATTAAAACATGAAGTTTATCTCTGTGTCTTATTCCGTGAATACAAAACTGATGAGCATGCCACATAGCATAAATGCAGGGCATCTTATCCGGATTATTAACCTCAATAATTCTTGTAAAAAGCTCTTGAAACTTCAATATACGAAAAACCAGATGCGAAGTTTTTACTATATTGCTTTTATCAGACAATCTTACCATAGTTTTAATTATACAATAAAAATATGCTATACTTTTAAAAAAGAGGAAGAAAAACATGAAAAAATTTATTTTAGTTTTATTTTTAATGTTTCAAACTGCTGTTTTTGCAAACTACAATGACATTTATATAGCAGATATCCAGTTTGACTGGATAAATAAATCCGAGGTTGAAAAAGAAGCAATAATAAGCGAAGTTAGAGATATTATCTTTGAAAATCCGGTTGAAAAACAAAAAGATTTCAAATCACAATTTAAAGACAGGCTGAAAGACAAAGACCACTGGGATAATTATATGGCAGCCTCATCAGGATATAAAGAATTCAACGGGAATAATATTTCCGCATTTTATTATAAAAAAATGAAAAACATATACATGTACGCAATTCAAGACAAGAAAGATGTATCAAAAGCATATTATTATGACGCCCTGGGGAACTTGAAATATGTTGATTTTATCTACGGTGAATATCCGGATTATCCATATTATTCAATTCAGTACAAGATTTCCGGCAAGCCCGTAAGCGCAATATACTTTGTCTCAAAAGACTGCCAGTATTTATTTAATCCTGACGGAGAATTTGAAGGTGTCTGGTACAAGCATAACCTTTATAATAAAGAATCAGAAATTATCTTAACAAGGACAACGTATTAATGGAAGAAAAAATCGGAGAAATATTAAGAGAAAAAGGATTAAGAATTGCAACAACAGAATCCTGCACTGGCGGACTGTTAAGCTCAAAACTTACGGATGTGAGCGGAAGCTCTGAATATATCCATCTTAACCTCGTAACTTATTCAAATGAAGCTAAACACAAAATGCTCGGCGTTAAATTAGAAACACTTGAAAAATTCGGAGCTGTAAGCGAAGAATGCGCATTTGAGATGGCATGCGGATTAAATAATTTGACCGGTGCTGACATATGCGTCTCAACTACAGGCATAGCAGGCCCTGCGGGGGGAAGTAAAGAGAAACCCGTCGGATTAATGTATGCTTCAATTTATACAAAAGATAAATCCGAAACATTTAAAGTTTTATTACCGCCTGAAACTCCGCGCATAGCAATGAAAGAGGAATTTGTAAAAGCTGTTCTTGAAAAAGTTTACACATTCCTGCTTTTTGTATAAAATAATTCTATGGGAGTACATAGGGGAAAAATCGTCTTATTTTGCTTGTTTTTAATACTTGCTCTGCCGGCGTTTGCAGAAGGGCAGGAAGATTTTTCCGATTATATGACAGCACTGCAGGGCAGAATACAGAAAAACTGGAACCCGCCGGAGTTTGATGAGGACGGGGATGCAACTGTTATGTTTACCGTAACAAGGTATGGAAATTTAGTTAATACTGAAATTGTTGAAAGCTCTAAAAATCCGGTTTTCGATGAAGCAGCACTTGAAGCGTTAAGAAAATCTGCTCCGTTTAATAAATTCCCTGCCGATACTGCAAAAGATGCCTTAACAATAAGATATACCTTTCACACCTCTATTGTTAACACAGATACAATGAAAGAATATGTAGCAAATGCAGACAGGTTTTTTAACGTAAACAACAAAACAGCTCTGGATTACATCAACCTTGCAATAGAAGAAGTAGAAGGCGATATCCGCTCTTATTTTCTATACGGAAAAAGAAGCAAAATTAAACGTGCCTTAGGAGATATAGAAGGCGCGGAAGCTGATTTAGCTGAATGTAAGAGACTGAAAGCAAAATTTGACCAGAAAAGAATAAATAACGGCAAACTTATGGCAGAGATGGAAAACTCCCCGTTTGCCTATTTTTATTTGGCTCACTCATATGAGATTGCAGGAGATTATGTCCATGCACTTGAAGCAATTGATAAAGCAATCGCCCTTACGGAATTCAACAACCAGTATAAAAGATACAGGTGTGAACTGGAACAAAAAAGCAAACTATAAGGTTAGTTCATTTTAAAATCCTGTGCAAATTCCGGACGCTGGTTAACGTAATTATGCCCAATCTGCTCATCAGCTTCTGCTCTGCGTCTTTCTAACTGCACCTGACCATTTTTAACAACTTCCTGAAGCTGGTTTAAATTCTGCTCAAGATTAACAAGAACCTGTTCTGCATAAACTGTAGCTCCGTCTTTTATACGAGCAGCCTCATCAACGGCTTGAATTCTCAAGTTTTCAGCCTCGTCAAGAGCTTTGCGTTTTATCTCTTCACAGTCGGTTATAACCTGTTCTTTAATTTTTTCAGCTTCTCTTTGAACAGCTCTAAGTAAATCAGACTCACTCAACAATCTGTTAGCTTCTGCCTGCGCATCAGCTATAACCTTTTCAGCACGCTGTTGTGCTTCGTATTGCAGCTCGTCTTTCCTTCTCAAAAGCGCGCGGGCTTCCTTAATCTCATCAGGAAGAGCTGCATACAACTTATCCAAAATGTTAGTTACAGTTTCTTTTTTTACTACCGTAAAGCAATAGCCCAAAAGCGGGAACCCTTTGTCTAAAGCTTCTTCAAGTTCATTCATTAAACCGTATATAACATCTTGTTGTGAATTCATGTTTTACTCCATATTTTCTCATGATAGTTAACAGAATTGTACAACAAATAAACCTAAAAAGTCAACGAGAATATAAGATAAAATTATTAAAACAAAAGGTGCTAATTTTCTGCACTATATAATTTTTCCATACGACTGATATCCTGCTCGATATTTTTTATTATTGCACTTATCATTTTATTGGCACTTCCAATATCAACCAAATAAACATCAGGATTAAGAGCAAATTTTCTTTTTAATGCTTTAATAAGCAGGTTATAACTCAAGACTGAATGATAATCTCTTCCTTCTTTCATTGTCAGCATTCTTTTATATAAAGGCGGGAATGTTGTAAGTATACAGCATAAAATATCATCAATCTTATTCTTTTTAATAAAAGCCTTGTTAAAAAATTTAAAATCAGAATTATTAAGTATAGTACGCTGCAGTTTGCTAAAATAACCTTTTAATGTTTTTATTTCTTCCATATAAAATATTATATAACATTTAATATCAAATAACAATCTCTATGCTAAAATAATAATAATATGAATAGAGTAATCATTTCGCCTTCAATTTTATCAGCAGACTTTGCAAACCTTTCCCGGGAGGTTTCTGCAATCAAAGAAGCCGGAGCACAGTGGGTTCACGTTGATGTCATGGACGGGCATTTTGTTCCTAATATTACAATAGGCATTCCTGTTGTCCAATCACTAAGAAAAGCAACTGACCTAATACTTGATACACACCTTATGATTGAAAATCCGGAAAAATTTATTAAACCTTTTGTAAAAGCTGGCTCCGATATTTTAACTTTTCACTATGAAGCTTGTGCTGACAGGGCAGGAGAAGTTATTGATTTAATTAAATCAGAGGGAGTGAAGGCAGGGATTTCAATAAAACCGAAAACCGACCCGAGAGAAATAATTCCGTTTTTAAACAAAGTTGATTTAGTTCTTGTTATGACTGTAGAACCCGGTTTTGGCGGGCAGGAATTTATGCATGAATGCGCAATGAAAATTCCGGTAATTAAGGAGAACGCGCCTGATGGACTCGTTATTCAGGTTGACGGCGGAATAAACAATCTGACTTCTAAAATATGCACCTCACTGGGAGCGAATTCACTTGTTGCAGGAAGTTATATTTTCAAAAACTCTGATTACAAAAAAGCAATCGAGAGTTTGTTTTAAACTTTTACTAAACTTAAAGCTGCTATATTTTTAAATTTATCAAGCATGAACTCTGCTTCATCCCTGAATTCAGGAATAGCAGTAATAACTTCAATTGCAATTTTATCATCATAAGCATCCGAGCAAGCATTACGTTTTTGTCTGTATTCAGTCCATTTCTCAAGATTATTTTTTAAAAGTCCAAACTGATTAGCCGTTCTTATTATCTCATTAAAAGTCATGCTTGAATCTGTCTCTGGAGACTGCAGGTTAATAAAACGGACAAGCATCTTTACCGCCAGAGAATAAGTATATTCAAAACGCTGAATAACGGCATCTCTTATATCCGCGTCGCAGCTTTCTTTTGAATATCGTTCAAGAATAGAATTCAAACTATTCAGAGCTTTTTCATATGATGAAATATTTAAATCTTCCATAGTTCTAAAAATAGCATTTTTCACTTTAAAAAGCAATCATCTTATTTACTTATTCCTTTTTTCTGAAACAAAGGTTAAAATAATTTTATGGAAAACCTTTTAGAAATCAAAAACCTCAATCTTTTTTTTGACAGATATCAGGTGCTTTATAATGTAAATTTATCGCTAAAAAAAGGTATAATGCACGCTCTTGCAGGTGAATCCGGCTGCGGAAAAACAATGACAGCTATGTCAGTTATGAGGCTTCTTCCTAAAACGGCTTCTATAAAAAGCGGAGAAATACTATTTAAAGGCAAAAACCTTTTAGAGTATAAAGAGCGTGAAATTAGAGATTTAAGAGGGAATAAAATAGCACTTATTCCGCAGGATCCTATGACAGCGCTTAATCCGCTATATACTGTAGGAAACCAGCTTATAGAAGCAATAAGAGCGCATTCTAAAGTATCTGAAAGGCAGGCGTTAAGAAAAGCACGCGAAGTCCTTGATATGGTAAGCATTCCGGATATCGAAAATAAGCTTAAATTTTACCCCCACGAATTTTCAGGCGGTATGAAACAAAGGATTATTATAGCAATGGCGCTTGCCTGTAATGCAGAGCTTATCATTGCGGATGAACCTACAACAGCGCTTGACGTTACTATCCAGAAACAGATTATGGATTTATTAGATGAAATTAAGCGGGAGCTAAAGACTGCAATCCTTCTGATTTCGCACGATTTAGCGCTTGTAAGTAATTATGCTGATTATATTTCCGTAATGTATTCCGGTCATATTGTAGAAGAAGCTCCGGCAAAAGATTTCTTTAAAAAACCGATACATCCGTATTCAATTGCGCTTATAAATTCGCTTCCATCAAGAAATCCTGAATTAAAATTGAAAACAATAGAGGGCGCTCCGCCGTCTATTCAAGAGCAAATTGCCGGCTGCAAATTCCATCCTCGGTGTGATTTTTTTAAGCCGGGCATCTGTGATGCAAAAGAACCTAAACTTGTTGAAAAAGCAATATACCATTATTCAGCCTGTCTAATAAAATAAATTCATTCTTTAGCAGGATAAGACACCACTTGAACACATGTTATAATAGATATAGTGAGGTTTTTATGGATAAAATCTGCTGTCTTATATTATGCTCGTCTCTACTTGCAATTTGTGTTTCTGCCTGCACAATTAAACAGGAAGCGCCAATGATAAAATCACAGAGGCGTCTCGGGAAATACATACAGCCAATTGAGAATAAAGACGGAAGCGTAGTTGACCTCTCTGAAGGCCCCAAGCTAAAATACGATGCACATTTCGGGCCTAAAAATCCGGATTTTGATTTTAAGATAGTAAATCCTTATTAAGAAGATATGAATAATTTAAATGACAGAAAATTTACCGGCCGTTTGATATATGCCGTTTTAACCGGCAGAAAAACAGTGAGGGAAGCAATTTCGCTATTTCCTGATACAAGAGACAAAAATATTGAATGCGCTTACCACGCCCTTGTCCACTATGAAGCTGATGAAGATTTGAGATACAAGGATTTTGAATACAGAGAAGAGCAGGATGATTATCTGGAATTCATTGCCCAGACTCTTGTGAGCGGGAAAGACCTGCCCAAAAATATTATCGCAGACTATGAGGACTACTACCGCGGGATTGCTAAACCCTGGCAAAAAGGAATAAAGGGATTTTTTAAAGAATTTTTAAGATTTGTAAACATATAGTTGCATAAAAGCTGTTTTATGCGATAATTGGATATGGAAATAAAGTGTAATTTTAACCCTTATTATAATAATTATTACGACAAACCCCGTATAACAGACGGTAGAGCCTTTTTCGGGCACATACCGATAACAGCAGAGAAAACTGCGGATATATTTGTGAGAAAACCGGTTGCTGAAAAATGTGCGGCCGGTTTTTCCGGCCTTATCAGCAAAATTAAAAATTATGTAAAAAATTATGTGAAAAATATTCAGCACACATATGACCATAAAATTGTTTTTGCATTGATTGAAAAAGAACTGTTCGGCAAGAATTCTATTGATAGTGTTACGCATGATTTAGACAAAATGATTTTATACCTTCTGGGTTTTCCAAAATCGTTTGTATCCAAATTCCACCGCAAACATTCTGTTCATCATCCTGAAAGCGGGAAACAGCCGAACTTAAGGAGTATGCTCTGCGACAATATCGCTTCTTCTCCAGCTTTTAAGCCTGAAAAAAAACTATCCTTAAGAGAACATTATAAAACTTGCAAAGAATTACAGAATGTTATGGGATTTCAGGTGTTTTTGGAAAAGTATAATTATGGCGAGAATTTAAATTTTAATAAAATAAAAGATAAAAAGAAAGGAATTAAAGGGCTTTGTAACAGCATTGCTTTAGGTACAGCAGGTCTTATTTCATCTCTTTTAATTCTGCCCAGATAACAGGATTTTGTGTTTCATAATCCATAATATCAATTATTCTGTAATAAGGGAGCCCTGCTGTTGAAATATGCACAATACCATTAACAGTTTTCTCGCTGTTTGTCCCAAAATGTCCGGAAATCACAGCTTTAACATTCTTATGTCGTGAAAGAAGCTCAAGATATTTTTCCGGCTTAAATGTGTAATAAGCTTCTCTGTTAGAAGGCGGTATCAAAGGAAAATGCTGGAAGATTATTACATTCTTATCTGAATTTAAGTTCAGCTGCTCTTCAAGCCAGGACAAAACACTTTCTTTATAAAAACCGTTAGTCCCCGGAATTACGTCCTTTGAGCCGTCAGCAGCAATAAATACAAAATCATTATATTCAAATATATAATTCGGACTTTCCGGCTTATATTTTCTTATATGTTTTTTTACAATTTGAATATAATCTTTTTTGGACATATCCTTATGACGGCTTACATCTTTATCACCTAAAACAATATAAAACGGTACATTGAGCTTTTGAGCTTCTTCTAAAAAAGCTGCCAGTTCTTTTTTATCCGGCCTGTTAATATTATCACCGGTAAAAATTACAAATTTAACATCATTAAGTTTATTTACGTCTTTAATAACTTTTTCAAAAATTTGATTTTCGTCTGCAGAATTAAATCTAACATCGCTTATTTGAACAAAACGCATGTCCTTAGCATTTGATGTTAAAGTCAGAATTAAAAATGTTATAAAAAGACCAAAAATTTTTTTCATATATACCTCGCAAGTATGATTTTAGCATAAAAAGGTAGAAAAAGTTCAAAAATAGTTTATAATATACATGCAATGTATAAATTTGGATAATCTTAATGTCTTTTGATTTTAACAGTAATATCAACCCGATAAACAAAGCGCAGCCTGCGTATAAAGACGGCGGAGGCCTCGGCGGAGGCGGAATGTATATGAGACAGGGCAAAAAACGCAAAGACCAGCCTGATGATGATATGTTTGAATATACAGAAGAAAAAGATCCAAATGAAATAGAGTTTGAACAGGAGCCGGAAATTAAAGAAGAAGATATTCCGGAAAGTACACTATTCAACAAGTTTGTAAACTGGTTCAGAATAGGCAGGGATTAGGATTTTTTACTGAAAAAATCTTTTGCTTTGTTATAATATTTAAGCGCAAACTCTTTTGTTTTATGGCAGAGATTATAGCAGGGCTCCGTAATCTTGTCTGCAAAGTCCTTAACTTTAGCATTCTTTATTTTGCCGACCCAGTCAGCTTTTTTTGCATACCCGAGTCCGCCAATAATTAATGCTGCAGCAGCAAGAATTCCGACAGCTGTTTTGCCAATACTTTCGGAAGTATCATCTTTACCCCTGAAGCTTACTGTATCAACAGGAGGAGTTTGTTCTGCCGGTTTTTCATACCTTTTAACCTGCGGCTGGGTGATTTTGGCAACACTGCCGGCAGTTTCTGAACCTTTAAAATATACGTTTTGCATAACAAACCTCCAATTTGAGTTTTACCTTCTATTACATGTAAAACATTTTCTTCACAAAATTTGCCTTTTTGTTACAAAAATTTACAAATTAATTTGGGTGGATTCAAGAAGCAATCGCAACACTATGAAGTTGAAAAACTTGTTTGAGTTTTGTTGATTGGACATACCTGCCTGACCTGCTAACTGGTGAATAGTGAATAGATAAATAAGTCAATAGGTAAATAAGTAAATAAGTGAATAAGAAAACCAAGTGTACAGTCATCCCTCCCGGACAGATTAGCTGGTATATATATATCAAGTTTTATTGCTTAAGAAAAGTTTACATGATATAATCTCGGTATGGAGACCGGTGCCGATTATAGAAATAAAACTAAAAATAATAATAAGAAGAAGGGGATGACTGCTCAGACAAGGCTTGTTCTGGCAGGACTCGGCGTGAGTACTGTTTTTATACTTTTGTCTGCCGGGTTTGCTACGTACAGCGTAAGCCAGAATATGAACAGCGCTTATAGGAATTTTGCCCAGGTTCTTTCTAAAACCCTTGCGATAGAGGGAGTAGAGGTTACAAAAGATGTGCCGGAACTTGCAAAATACGATGCTTTAAGAGCAAATTCTACATCTGTTTTAAATAGCAATGATGATATTGCGTTTATTATTTTTAAGGACAATAATTCAAAAGTTATATATTCAAGCAAAGACGATTATCCTGAACAGGCGGAAAAAGCCAGAATTATAGTGAGCTCTCCTATGGAAGTTAAAAATTTGGCTTCATCTCAAAATGTAGGTTCTGTTACGGTTGGTTTGAGCGGAAATATTATGGACAGGGTTTCTGCTGCGTCTAATACTTCGCTTGCAATTGTGTTTGTTCTTGCGTGGCTTGTTATTGCGGGAATTATCTATATGAACTCATCTATTATTACCCGTGAACTTAGGAAGCTTTATCAGGGAGTTAAGAAGATTTCTACGGGAGAGTTTGGATATAAAATTGATGACAGGGATGTTGATAAAGAAGTTCTTGAACTTTATCAGGCATTTAATGACATGTCTGAAAAACTAAGCAGATATAATGAGCAGACTATTGAGAGTCTTACTTTTGAAAGAAATAAGCTTGAAGCTGTTTTGATGAGTATTGTTAACGGGGTTGTAGTTTGTGATAACCATGATAAAGTTATTATGGTCAATAATTACGCTAAAAAACTTCTTGAAGTTGAGGATTCTGATATCCTTAATACCCAGATTCAACAGTTTTGCGACTCAAGCGGGGAGCTTTGTTTTGCAGATAAGATTACGCAGTTTAAAGATACTCCGCTTGATGATGAGGGAAGTCCGGTTCCGTTTAATATAGAGATAGACGGTAAAGTCCTGAAATGCCTCATTTCTCCGATGTTTACGCGCTCAAATTCTTATGTGGGATATATTATAGTATTAATTGATGTTACTAAAGATGTTGAGATGGATCAGCTGCGCTCTAATTTTATCTCTAATGTTTCGCATGAACTTAGAACACCGGTTACTGTGCTTAGAAGCTATATTGATACTCTTTATAATTTCGGCAACGACTTTGATTTTAATACCCAGAGAGAATTTATAGGGGTAATGAATCAGGAAATAATCAGGCTTAACAGGATGGTTAACGATATTCTTGATTTTTCGCGTTATGAAGCTCAAAATGTTCATCTTGAGAAAACTAAGACTAATATTATTGAAATTATTGAGGATGCAGTTAATCAGGTTCAGGTGCTTGCAAAAGAGCATGATTTAACTATATCTATAATGAAGGAGCCAGATTTGCCGGAGATATATTTAAATGTGGACAGTATTTCGCGCGCGTTTATGAATATTTTATCCAATGCAATCAAGTATTCTCCGGACGGAAAACGTATTAAAATCCGTGCAGAGCGCTCCAGAGACGGCGAATATGTTTATGTAAGCGTAGAAGATCAGGGCCCTGGGCTTTCTGAAAAAGATCAGAAGAAAGTTTTCGACAGATTTTATAGAGTTGAAAATGCTACGCATACGGTAAAAGGCACCGGCTTAGGGCTTCATCTTGTAAAAGTTACGGTAGAAAAACACCACCACGGGCAGGTTTTTGTAAACTCTAAAGAGGGTGAAGGTTCAACTTTCGGTTTCCGTCTGCCTATTAATTTACCACCGGAGGAGGAAGAAGAATATATTCCGAAGAATATGCTTCCGGCTGAAAGCGAAGCTTAATCCCCGTTAAGCAGGCACTAATGTCCTAATAAAAGCAGAAAGTATTATTCCCTCTCCTTACAGGAGAGGAGTAGCCGTATTTGAGGCTGTGCCGAAAACTACGGATGCGGTGAGGGGGCAGTTTTATCCTGAAAGAAAAAGTAAAATCTTTTAGATAGTCGGTTGGGCATACTTATCCAACCAACTTTAACAAATTAATAACTTTTCAACTTAAGGGAATTTGTTTTTGAGTATTCACGGCTTTACTTAACTTCGGATTGAATAATATTTTTATTAAAATATTTGTTAGCAACGCTTATAATATCAGACGCAGTTACCTCATCTATCATTTTTGTATAATCGTTTAAGAAATCGTAACCAAACCCGTACGCTTCAAACATTCCGATATTGGCTGCTTTTTCCGAATTGGTCTCCATTGCAATTACAAAACTGCCTTTTAATCGGTCTTTTGCATCCTGAAGTTCGCTGTCTGATACGAATTCTATCTTCAACCTGTTAATCTCATTAAGAATTTTTTCTCTTGAATATTCCAGAGTCTCAGGATTTGTTCCTATATATGTCGTAAAAATTCCGCCCAGCATAAGAGGTGAATAGCTTGAACCAAGCTGATATGCAAGCCCGTCCTGCTCTCTTAAATTCCTGAACAATCTGGAGCTCATGCCGGAGCCGAGCATTGTATTAATAACCTTTAGAGTTACAAAATCTTTTTTGTTCTGAACTCCTGCCGTCTGCCAGCCTAAAAAGAGCCAAGCTGTCTGCAGGTCTTTTATGGTCTGCGATACCGTCTTAGGAGCAGTTAATTTTGTTACCTTATAGTTAGAAAAATTAACTGCCGGTTTTTTCTTATCCTGCAATATTGATCCGAATGCGCTAATCATTTTTTCAGTATCTACATTACCGTTAATCGATACAATCGTATTTTTTGAATCTAAAATGTTATTATAATATCTTAAAACATCTTCTCTTTGAATTGCGGGAAGTGTTTTTTCTATGATTTTATTTGAATACGAATAAGCACTATTTTCAAACATAATAGTTTTATAATTATCTAATGCAACATTCATCGGAATATCACGCCCCTGTTTAATTCTTGATAAAATTTCAGAGCGTTTTTTCTCCAGTTCGTAATCGTCAAATACGGCATTATTAATTATTTCATCTAAAATATCAAGCGTTTTATCAATCTGGTTTGTAGTAGTCTGAACACCTATTATAAAAAAGTCCTCGCCACATGCAGGAGCTATCTGTATTCCGTTTTCGTCCAGAATTTGTGCAAGCTCCTGGGCTGAATATTTCTTTGTTCCTTTAAGAAGTGTAGAGGCAGTTAAAGTACCTTCACCGGGAATTTTTTCCAAAAACTCTCCGCCTTTTGCTATTATCGTTATTGCGACGATATCATTATTTTTATTTTCATTAATTAAAAGTGTAGAGCCATTATCAATGGTATATTTAACAGTTCCGTTATGTTCGGATACTTTTTGCGCTGTATGTTTAATCTGCGCCTTCGTCTCTAGTTTTTCCATTGATTTTGGAAGGACTATGGAGACAGCACTCTTGTTTACTCCCAAATATTTTTGGGCGGCAGATTTTACATCTTCTGCCGTAACTTTTTTTACTTCTTCCACATAATTATCATAAAGGCCGGAACTATTGGTAAGCGCCATTATATAACCCAGCTCCGATGATATGTTCGAAGTAGATTCGCGTGAATAATAAGTGTCCTGAATTATCATATTTTTAGCGCGCTGCAGCTCTTCATCCGTAATTCCGTATTTTTGTATATATTTTATTTCTTCAAAAACGGCCTTTTCTAATTTTTCAAGACTTGAGGGGGTAAAATTCGCTGTAATATAAAAAATTCCATCATCTCTGTAGCTTCCATTTGAAGCTGAAATTGAATATGCCAGACCTTTTTGTTCTTTTATATTACGGTATAGTTTTGAGGATTTACCTCCGCCTAAGACTTCTGATAAAACATCAAGTGCAAAAGTATCGTTATCGGAAATCTCTGCACCCCTAAAACCTATCATTAAGTAGCCGGTTTCGGTATCTGTATAGTCAACTTTTCTTTTTTGGGTTTGGATTTGACCTTCTTTTCTGTAATGTTTTTTCACAGGTTTCTTGTATTCCTGATTAAAACATTGCTGAACTTTATCTATTGCTTTTTGTGTATCAACATCTCCGACAACGAGAGTTACCATATTAGACGGCGCGTAGAATTTATTGAAATAATCCAAAATCTCTTCACGCCTTATTGTACCTATAATATCTGCAGAGCCTATAACTTTTCTTTTATAAGGGTGTGTCGTATACATCAGGTCGTTTAAATTATCATAAGCCTTCTTAGAAGGAGTATTTCCGTCTTTTGCAATCTCCTCTAACACAACTTTACGTTCTTTTTCCAGTTCTTTTCTCGGTATTTGAGGGTTAAGAAGCATATCAGAATGTAGTTCCATTGCTGTATTAAAGTATTCGGAAGGAATTGTTATATAGTAATGTGTAAAATCCTTGCTTGTTGCTGCGTTTACTACGGCTCCTTTAGCTTCTAAAATTCTGTCGAATTCACCCGTCGGGTGCGCTTTTGTGCCCTTGAAGAAAAGATGTTCCAAAAAATGCGATACACCGTTATTTTTATCATCTTCGTTAATAGAGCCTGTTTTAACCCAGGTATCAATAGTTACAAGCGGATTGTTTCTAATCTCGTACACTACAACCGTCTGACCGTTCGGAAGTTTCTGAACCGTATAATTTTCAGCCCAAACAGCGGCAGTAAGCAAAAACATTACTAAAATAACTAATATTCTCTTCATAAATAAACCTCTTATTTTCCCCATATAGAAATATAATAATATATTCTTATAATAATTTCTACTGCCGGCTAAGATTTTTATTTAGAATAGCGCGCTGGCGTATATACATATTTGTAAGTATTTTTCGATGTATACTGAACCGGAACATTAAAATCTTTTGGATTAATTTCTTCCGGCTTGTTTTCTTCAATCTTTAATTCTAATTTAGGTAAAGGCTCTGTTTTTAGAGGTGTAACAGCAGTCTGTTTCTTTTTATGAGTAATTTTATTTTTCGTTATTTGTTTTTGAGGAGTAATTTTTTTTGATTTCGATATGTTTTGAGAAGAAGTCTTTTCAACTTTTTCTTCGGCTTTTTCTTCCAGCGTCTGTTCTATTTTAGGTTCTGCTGTTTCCTGCTTAATCGCCTCTCGCTGAACAGGCTTATCTGTTCTTAAAAATATAAAAGCTGATATAAAAGCTAAAATCCCCGCAATGAGAATTGTTAATAAAATTTTTTTCTTATTCATACTATAATATTTTACTTTATTAATTGATAAAAGACAAGACAAATACTGTTTATACATATAAAGTAAGATGCGGTAAATCATTGATTTACCGCATCTAATTGACTACAGGTTTAACTATTACAATTTAAGGATTCTCATGTTTTGTGCATCTATGTCGCCTCTTTCTTTATCAATGGATTTATTTATATCAAGCAGTAACGCTTTTATATCAACAATTGTTTTGTCATCCTTATTAGCATGTAAAATATTATCTATTAAACTCCTTACAGGTTTGGTCAAATATTGTATTTTGTATATAATCCCGTCTGTCATTGCAAATTCTGCTGATCCCGAACCTGTTAGATGAGTTCCATAAATACGAGTGTTATCATAGATAACCGAGGTAATTTGTTTAGAATTAATGTATCTTCCGCCATTTAATTTTAAATACCCTTTAAATTGTGGAGTTGCTGAGGTTTTGTTTATATTCATACGATTTTCCTTTCTTTAATAAAATAAATCCCCTAAAAAATATTTTTGCTATATCAAGTCTGCGGAAAAATAGTTACCCGAGTCAAATACAATAATACAAAGGGTTTTTACATTTACAAATCCTAATATTATCTTAAAAAATCTCATATTTGATTTTAGTTAATGTCAGGCAATGCCTGACCTACAACTCTCTTTTGTTTTAGCAATGTTTGACCTGCTAACTAACTGGTGAATAGTGAATAGGTAAATAAGTAAATAAGAAAACCAAGTGCAGAGTCCCCCCTTCCTAGTGAGCACTAGTGTTCAAGAAAAACAGAAAGTACTATTCCCTCGCCCTACGGGAGAGGAGCAGCCGTGTTTGAGGCTGTGCCGAAAACTACGGATGCGGTGAGGGGGCAATGTTATCCGGTAGAAAAAATAAAAACCGGAAAGATATAAATATGAAAATTTTACCTTCTATATTCCCCTAACGGGTCTGCCACCTCACCAAGAATTTCTAATACTCAACTTACGTTTCGTATTGAAATTCTATCCTCTGTCTTGGATTTGCTCCACGCTCACAGAGTTTCGCCTTTAAGCCTCACGGCTTAGCAGGCTTCATCTGTTCGCTATCCGGACTAACTCACTGACGTTCGTGTCGTCCGTCCGCAAATCCGCTGTCTTGGATTTGCTCCACGCTCACAGAGCTTCACCTTTAAGCCTCACGGCTTAGCAGGTTCAGTCTGTTCGCTATCCGGACTATACATTTACCCCTCCGTCCGCAAATCCGCTTCCGTAAGGAGAGGATATTTGCAAGCTTTGATTTTTATTTGGACATTAGTGCCTAATGAGGGAAGGATAGTACTCGTAAGGGAGAAATTAGCAGCGAATAGTGTAGAGCTTGCTCCACACTATTGTAAGAAAATTCTGTATAACAGAAAAAGCGCTATGGCTTATTTTGTTAATAATCATAGCACTTTATTTCACTAAATAGAAATTTTATAAGCCGGCAACTATTGTCTTTTTTCAATCCTAATCGCGCTGTCCGGACACGTCATTGCACAGGCTCCGCATGCAATGCATATTTCAGGGTCAGGAGCGACTGCCGGTGTCTGGTATAATCCGACTTCCTTTGACCACTGCAGGCATTTTTTACCCGCTTTATTCATAGGACATTTTGCTATACAAAGCCCGCAGCCTTTGCAAAGGTCGGTATAAACGTAATAATCAGCCTTTCCTTTGCCGACACCTTCTATTTTATATCCTTTATATTGTTTTTCCATATTATACACCAGCCCTTTCTTTTATCAGGGAAATTCCCATCTCAAGCGCCTGATAGTTTAATTCTCTAAGTTCCGGCTTAGCTTCAAATTTCTTGCCGAGAGCCATTTCCATGGCGTTTTTAATATCATCAAGCTTAAGTACATTTGTTGCCGCTAAAAGTACCCCGAGAATGATTATATTAAACACTCTTGCGCTCAATTGCTCATTCGCAATCCTGTTTGCGTCAACTCCTATTATTTCTTTGCACTTAACTTCCGGTTTCTTAGTACAGACAGATGTATCATAGACTACAATAGAATTCTCATCAACATAAGTTTCACATCGGTCTATAGCTCTATCAGAGAGCATTATAACAATATTCCCTTTAGCAAATCTCGGCTCGCCGATAGTTTCGTCAGCTATCTGACAGAAAGCAATAGAAACCCCGCCTCTTTGTTCTACGCCGAAATTCGGGATATAAAGAACCTGCTTGCCTGCTTCATATCCTGCTTCTACAAGAATTTTAGCAATAGACT
>CALVEE010000111.1 GCA_944326495.1 Candidatus Gastranaerophilales bacterium
AATGAATTATAAAGCAAAAGACGGAAAAGAATATGTATTAAATCTTATAGATACTCCGGGGCATGTGGATTTTTCTTATGAAGTATCACGTTCTTTAGCAGCTTGTGAAGGTGCTCTCCTTATTGTAGATGCTACTCAGGGGGTGGAAGCTCAGACATTATCTAATGTTTATCTTGCTATAGAGCAGAATTTGGAGATAATTCCTATTATAAATAAAATAGATTTACCTTCAGCAGACGTTGAGAGAGTAAAAGAAGAAATTGAAGAAGTATTGGGAATTGATGCTTCAATGGCAATTCCTGTAAGTGCTAAGGAAGGAATAGGGATAGAAGAAGTGCTTGAAGCGGTTGTTGATTTTGTACCTCCTCCTGAAGATACATCAGATAAACCTTTAAGAGCTCTTGTTTTTGATAGTGCTTATGATCAATATCTTGGAACGCTTTGTTTTTTCAAAGTAGTAGATGGAAATATAAAGCTTGCCGATAAAATAAAATTCATGGCAACAGGCAAAGAATATGAAGTTACTGAACTCGGATATCTTAATCCGCACAGGGTTCCTGTAAAAGAACTTAAAACCGGTGATGTAGGATATATGGGATGTTCAATAAAAGAAATAACAAGATTTGTAGGTGATACTGTTACACACGTTGAAAACGGAGCTTTAGAACCGCTTGAAGGATACAAAGAAGCCTTGCCAATGGTGTTTTCTGGATTGTACCCTGTGGATAATGACCAGTATCAGGACTTAAAAGAGGCATTAGAAAAACTTAAACTTAATGATTCAAGTATTACTTTTGAACCTGAAACATCATCAGCTCTCGGTTTTGGTTTTAGATGTGGTTTTCTAGGTATGCTACATATGGAAATTGCACAGGAACGGCTTGAAAGAGAATATAATCTTTCTCTTGTAACTACGGCTCCAAGTGTTATATACAGAGTTCATAAAACAAACGGAGAAATAGTCGAAATAGATAATCCGGCAAATCTTCCCGATGCTCAATACCGTGAATATATTGAAGAACCTTATGTTAGAGCAACAATTATAACTCCCAATGAATATGTAGGTTTATTAATGGAATTAGCCCAATCTAAACGTGGAATATTCCAAAATATGACGTATTTGGATAAAATTCGTGTTTCTCTTCATTATGAAATACCTTTAAGTGAAATTATAACGGATTTTTATGACCAGTTAAAATCACGTTCTAAAGGATATGCAAGTCTTGATTATGAGTTTAGTGACTATAAACGTTCGGATCTTGTTAAATTAGATATCCTTCTTGCAGGAGAAGTTGTTGATGCGTTAAGTGCAATTGTTCATAAAGATAGTGCTTTTTATACAGGACAAAAATTGACATCAAAATTAAAGGATATAATTCCGAGGCAGATGTTTGAAGTGGCAATACAGGCGGCAATAGGCGGAAGAATTATAGCAAGAACAAATATAAAAGCTTTAAGAAAAAGTGTACTTGATAAGTGCTACGGCGGTGATATTACAAGGAAAAGAAAACTGCTGGAAAAACAAAAACGAGGTAAAAAGAGAATGAAAGCAGTAGGAAGAGTAGAAGTTCCCCAGGAAGCATTTATGGCAGTGTTAAGTTTAAACGATGATTAAAGGAGGTTGTTTTGGCTCTTGATACAGCACTTGTTATGATTTTGGCAGGCGGTGAAGGCAAAAGATTATACCCTTTGACCAGAGACAGAGCTAAACCCGCAGTCCCGTTCGGCGGAAGGTACAGAATTATTGATTTTGTAATTAATAATTTTATTAATTCCGGGTTTTATAAAATAAAAATATTAACCCAGTATAAATCAGACTCATTGAACCAACATATAGCGAGAAGCTGGCCTGTGTCTCCAATTTTGGGTCAATATATAGATCTTGTTCCAGCCCAGATGAGGACAGATGGACACTGGTATCAGGGAACAGCAGATGCAGTGTATCAGAATTTGACACATATAAATGATGAGAAACCAAAGCACGTTTGTGTTTTTGGCGGTGACCATATATATAGAATGGATGTATCTCAAATGATGAGGTACCATAAAAAACAAGAAGCAGAACTTACAATTTCTGCAATTCCGATTCCGATTGAACAAGCAGGTGAGTTCGGGATTATTGAAGTAGATGATAACTGGAAGTTAACCGGATTTCAGGAAAAACCTCAGACAATGCCCAAATGTATTCCAGGAAGACCTGATATGTGCCTTGCTTCTATGGGCAATTATATCTTTGAAACGGATATACTAATGCATGAAGTTAAAGAGGATGCGAAAAATATAAATTCTAATCACGATTTCGGAAAGAATATTATCCCTAAAATGCTTCAAGAAGGTAGAAGAATTTATGTGTATGATTTTTCACAAAATGAATATACGGGGATGTCGAATTCAGAGAGAGGATATTGGCGTGATGTAGGAAGTATAGATAGTTACTGGCAGGCAAATATGGATTTATTGAATTATCAGCCTGAATTAAATCTTTATTGTACGGATTGGCCTCTCAGAACATACAATTACAATTTCCCGCCGGCTAAATTTATATGGGAGGAAGGTGACAGGGTTGGTATGGCAACTAATTCAATGGTGTCTGAGGGCTGCATTATCTCAGGCGGCAGTATATCAAGGTGTATTCTTTCTCCTTCGGTAAAAATTAACAGCTATGCAAATGTTACTGATTCTATCCTTATGGAAAATGTTAATGTCGGAAGATATTGTGAAATTAAAAAAGCTATAATAGATAAGAATGTAAATATTCCGCCTTATACGAAAATTGGTATAGATAAAGAAGAAGACAAAAAAAGAGGTTTTCTTGTTTCTCCAGGCGGTATAACAGTAGTCCCGAAAGGAGCGGAATTGTGAAAAGAAAAAAATTTTTTGTAATATTATTTATAGCTGCTGCAATTGGTTTATTTGTTTTTGCCGGTTCGGTTTTGAGGGAAAAGGAAGATTCTTATCAGCCTCAGCAAAATATTCAAGCACCCATAGAAGTTCCGGGGGAATTTATTTTAACTATTCAGGAAGCTGAAAAAACGGATAAACCGATTGCAGCAATGTTTTATGTTGACTGGTGCAGTTATTGCAGAAAATATATGCCTGTTTTTGTTGAGTTTGCTAAAGCATATAAAGATAAATATTCTTTTGTGGCAATAAATTGCGACAGACCAGAAAATGTTGATATGGTGAATAAATTTCATATAATGGGATTTCCTTCTCT
>CALVEE010000112.1 GCA_944326495.1 Candidatus Gastranaerophilales bacterium
ACGCCCTTTGTCAGAGTTCCGGTCTTATCAAACAAAACCGCATCAGCCTTAGAAAGAGTTTCAAGGTAACTGCTTCCTTTAATCAATATTCCCTGTCTGGAAGCTCCGCCGATTCCGGCAAAGAAACTTAAAGGAATTGAGATTACAAGAGCACACGGACATGAGATTACGAGGAATGTCAAAGCTCTTACTATCCAGTTTCCTGCAAAAAATAACGGCGGAACTGTAGCTATAAACAAAGCTGAAACTACTACTGCAGGTGTGTAGTATCTTGCAAATTTTGTAATAAAATTTTCGGTTTTGGCTTTTTTAGAAGCAGCATGTTCCACAAGTTCAAGAATTTTAGATGCGGTAGACTCTCCAAACTCTTTTGTGACCCTGATTTTTAAAACGCCGTCAAGGTTAATACATCCGCTTGAGACAGTATCCCCCTCTCTTACGCATTTAGGCAAAGATTCTCCGGTTAAAGCAGAAGTATCAATTGAAGCTAATCCGTCGATTACAACCCCGTCGAGCGGAATTTTTTCGCCGGTATTAACTGCAATAACATCTCCTACCTTGACTTCCTGTGGTGCAACCTTTTTGCCATCAAGGTTTGCATAATCCGGTCTGATATCCATAAGCTCTGTTATAGAATGCCTTGACCTCTCAACTGCCCGATGCTGGAAATACTCGCCAATCTGATACAAAATCATAACCATAACAGCTTCCGGAAACTCTTTTATCGCAAGAGCCCCGACAGTTGCAGTCGACATAAGAAAGTTTTCGTCAAAAACACGCCCTTTAACAACATTTTTCAAAGCCTTATACAGAACATCCCCGCCTGCAATCAAGTATGCAAGAATAAAAAGCGGTTTTAATTTATACCCTCCAACAAATAGCGCAAGCGCAATAAGCGTCCTAAGGATTGTATAATTTTGTCCGTGTTCTTCGTGATTATGATGTTCGCACATATTAGTTACCTCTTACATATATTATAGTTGAACAACTATTCAACTGTCAAGTGTTAGAGCAACAAATCTTTACATTAGTTTGACAATTGAGCAACTGTTCAATTATAATAAAAATATGGATAAGAAGATAAAAATGCCGGATACTACTTTACTATACGACCTTTCAGATTTTTTTAAACTGATGGGGGATAGTACAAGAATACAGCTTTTATGGGCTTTAGAGGAAAATGAGATGTGCGTGGGGGATTTAGCAGCGCTTCTTAATATGACGAAATCAGCCGTTTCGCATCAGCTCAAGATTTTGAGGAGCTCCAAGCTTGTTAAAGCTGAAAAACGCGGGAAAAATGTTTTTTACGCGCTAAGCGACCATCACGTAAGAACTATTTTAGAAATGGCATTAGAGCACGTTAATGAATAAGTATTAGAGATTTAACGCATAAGAGAACAATTCCCCGACTCTGGCATTATATGCTCTTCCGTCATCTTTGGTAAACAGGTTTTCCCAGTGGCTTAATGCTGTTCCGTCTTGTGAATAAGATGGGTTTGTCATCATCAGATGGTGAGTGTTTGTATCGTATCTTAAGGGAAATAAATCTTCCATCTGCATAAAGCTCGGGAGTTTATCGCTCGGATATTCATACGCAAAAAGGGTGGAATTTATTCTGTTAAGTCTTTCTTCGTAGCTTCTTCCGCCTTCGTCGTTATCGTTTGAGACTTCAACTCCGGGGGCATAATCTTTGTCGTATTTGAGTTTTTCAGACCAGCAGCGGACTTTATCAAAGTTATCCGGCGGAACAAAGGCGGTGCCTGTTGTAAGTCCGAGGTTTCTATAGCGTTCAAAATCGCCTGTACTTTTTTCTCCGGCAAAGCTTATTGAGGTACATCCGGAGCGGGAGCGGATTTCGTATAGAATATACTGCATCTGGTTGTATTCCGGAAGTGCGCCTACACCTGTATAGTTATCCATATCGTAGCCGCCAATGTGTTTAGCTGAATCAATAAATACGGCTTCAAAGCCTGTTTTGATGAGTTTAACATGTTCATTGATAAACAATTCCTGATGCCCGGGGTTTTTCCAATCGAATGTTATATCATCTCCGTCAGCTCTTGCAATTTTTATCTGGTCGGCAGAGATTACGGTTCTAAACCCTGTTTTAAGCCCGTGAAGATGGGCTAAGGCATTAAACGCGCGAAACTGCTCTTCGCCTGAAAGATTTATATCATAATCAATAATATTCCCGCTATAGCCAGCATTGAGCTTAATACCATATATAGAATTTTCTTCGTCCACTCCTTTATTAAATCCGTCGCCGTAGATATTAGGGAAAATCTGAGACAAAATAACGCAGTTTGCCCAGCTTTTTGCAGAAGGCGGAATTGCGGGAAGGATTTTTATTGAACTTAATATTCCGTTTTTAGTTCTGTCTCCTCTCATTTCTGCTATTGCGCGGTTATTTATTTCGATATAATTAGCGCTTCTTCCCCACTTGTCGCCATATTTTGGAGTTTCTATGTTATCCGGAAATATGGGATAAAACTCTAAAGACTCATTAATTGTAACAAGAGATTCAACTGCCTCTTTAACAGTCCGATTTAAGAGTTCAGACGGAAGAATGTTTCCAATCCATTTTTTAAAGCCCGATGTGTATAAGTGTTCAATACTCCAACGGTCAGGCTCTAAATTTATATTTTCACCTAAGGCTTTTAATAATTCATTGACCGCATTTGACATATTATAAGCTTAAAGGCAAAACAAAAAATTAAATCGCCATAAACGGCTAAACTAGTCCGGTATCATTTCATCCGAGTATTTAAAGTTTTCGGAAACCCTCAAATAAAAACAGAAAGTACTATTTCCTCTCCTTACAGGAGAGGAGCAGCCGTGTTTGAGGCCGTGCCGAAAACTACGGATGCGGTGAGGGGGCAATATTAGCCTGCAAAAAAAATAAAAACCGGAAAGATATAAATTTGAAAACTTTACCTTCTATACTCCCATTACGAGTCTACCCCCTCACCAAGAATTTCTAATACTCAACTAGCGTTTCGTATTGAAATTCTATCCTCTCCCGTAGGGCGAGGAAGCGTGCAAGCCTTGATTTTCATTTGTACACTAGTGCACAAAAGGGAGGGAGTAGGCGCTAAGCGCGGAGCGTGCCTTCCCTTTTGAGGGAGCGGATTTGCGGACGGAGGGGTAAATATGAGAGTCCGGATAGCGAACAGACTGAGCCGGCTAAGCCGTGAGGCTTAAAGGTGAAGCTCTGTGAGCGTGGAGCAAATCCAAGACAAGGTTAGGATGGGTGCTGTTCCGCAAGGGGATGATGTTTGGGACGTTTACCATGCCGGATGTATGTTTTGTTATTGTACCCATTTGAAATTCAAAAAGAAATTGTGTAGTATAATATAAAGAGTGCTTTTTGACTTAGGAGGAAGAGTAGTTTATGAAAAAATTAGCAAGTATATTAATAATGACCGCTGTAATAATCGGAACAGGAACAGCCTTTGCTGCTACTCCGGCTGAATTATATAAAGATGTGTGGAAAATCGTTAATAAAAAATATAATGATCCGACCAACAATTCGCAGGATTGGAATAAATGGCGGTATAGATACGAAAATAAACTTAAAACAAAAGAAGACGCATATGTAGCAATTGAAACGATGCTATCAAGTCTTAATGACCCGTATACAAGATTTTTAGACCCGAAAGAATTCAATGAAGAAACGGAATCAATTAAGGGTTCTTTGAAGGGGATTGGAACACAAATCGGGCTAAGAGATGGAGAACTTGTTATTATTGCGCCTCTGGAGGACTCTCCGGCTGAAAAAGCAGGGCTTTTAGCAGACGATAGAATTCTTGAAATTAATGGTGAAAGTACCAAGGGAATAAGCATTGATGCAGCGGCGGATAAAATCAGAGGGGAAAAAGGAACAACTGTAACACTTCTAATCCAGAGAAAAGGTGTCCCGAATAAGCTCTACAGTGTTGTACGAGACGAAATTGAGGTTAAATCGGTTTCCTGCAAACCGCCGTTTGAAACAACAAAAATTCCTAACGATATTCAATATATAAGATTAAGCTCTTTTATCAGCAAGAACGCTGCCGGAGAAATAGAATCAATATTGAACAATTCAAGCGGAATGAAAGGTTTTATAATCGACCTTCGTTCAAACCCCGGCGGGCTTTTGACTAACGCAATTTATATTTCAGATATGCTTTTAAAAGGCGGAGTTATCGTAAGTACAGTTGACCGTGACAGCTATAAAACTACAACCCGCGCGCGTTATCAGCAGGTTACGGATAAGCCGATTGTTGTTTTAATTAATAAAGGTTCAGCTTCAGCGAGCGAAATCTTAAGCGGAGCATTAAAAGACAATCACCGCGCAACAATTGTCGGAGAGCAGTCTTTCGGAAAAGGGCTTGTACAGGAAATCAACAAGCTTCCCGACGAAGCTGGCATGAATATTACTATACAAAGATATTTAACCCCTTCGGGAACTGATATTAATAAAAAAGGCATAACTCCTGATGTTATGGTAGAATTAACTAAGGAGAATGTCGAAGCGAAAAAAGACGTTCAACTGGAAAAAGCGATTGAAATACTAGAAAAAATGACCTGTCTTGTAAAGAGCTGAGGAGTAAATGGGAATAACTAAAAAAGAATGGCATATAGAGGCTAAGGGAGAAATTTCTAAAGCCTCTATAATAGATAGATTACTGGAAGTTAGAGGCATAACGGGAGAAGATGCCAGGCGGGATTTCTTAAACCCGCTTGAGATTACCTTAATGCACCCTAACGCGTTTTGTGATATGCCAAAAGCCGCGGAACGTATAAAAAAAGCTATTGATGAAAAAGAAAATATCTTAATCTACGGTGATTTTGACGCGGACGGAGTTACTTCAACTTCTGTTCTTATGAAAACATTTTCTTATCTCGGAGCAAATGTCGATTATTATATTCCGGATAGAGAAACAGAAGGGCACGGGCTTAATACGAAGGCTCTTGTCCAACTTTTAACCAAAAAGAAGCCAAAATTAATTATTACAGTTGATAATGGTATAAGCAGTGTTGAAGAAGTTAAGTTCATAAAAAGTTTTGGCCGTGATGTTATCATAACAGACCACCACGAAGCTCCCGAGGAGCTTCCGGATGCGTATGCAATAATTAACCCCAAGGCGATGAATGCGTTGGATGAAAAACTTACTCCGCTGCAGATTGAGTATTTAACTTCTCTTGCAGGGGTAGGGGTTGCATTTAAAGTTGCGCAGGCTGTTCTTGAAAAATATGATAAATTAAGTTTTTCAAAAGAGCTTCTTCCATATGTGACCGTGGGAACAATTGCTGATATTGTGCCATTAATCGGCGAAAACAGGTATTATGTAACAAAAGGGCTGGAATATATTGCAGCCGGCAAGCATTACGGGCTGAAGCGGATGCTTGATGTTGCAGGTGTCGGGGTTGATAACGGTTTAACCGCGGAGCAGGTAGCGTTCACGATTGCTCCGAGAATTAATGCTTCCGGACGTATTGATACAGTTGATAATGCCATAAAAGTTATGATTTCCGAAAACAGGCAGGAAATCGAGATGGCAATTATTTCGCTTGAAAACTTTAACAAACTCCGGCAGGAGATGTGTTCTGAAACATTTGCGCAGGCCGATGATATGTGGCAAGCTTCAAACTGTCGTGATAATGCGATTGTTCTATTCTCAAAAGACTGGCATGTCGGAATTATAGGTATTGTAGCTTCCAAATTTGTCGAAAAATATTATAAACCGACTTTTATTATGAATTATTCGGAAGAAACAAAAACTTTCCGATGTTCTGCAAGAGGAGTAAAAGAACTTAACCTTTACGATATAATTTCTAATATTTCCGAACATTTAAACGGATTTGGCGGACACCAGCTAGCGGCGGGATTTGCTTTCTCTGAAGAGAAAGCTTCGTTTGAGACAGTGAAAAAAGCTTTGAATAAAACGGTTGATGAGATGTTAAACGGGCAAAAACTAACGCCTTCTCTTGATATTGATATGGAGCTCTCAATTGATGATGTAGACATCTCTCTTGTGGAAGAAATCTCAAAACTTGAGCCGTTCGGGGCTTCTAATCCGTCGCCGGCTTTTGTTGTAAACAATCTGACTTTAAAAGAAAAGAAGTTGATGGGCTCAACAAAAGACCATTTGAAGTTAATCGTAGAAACTCCAAATGGTACAATAGACTGTGTCTGGTGGTCAAGAGGGGATATTCCTCTAATCAGCGGGGATAAAATTGATATTGCGTTTGCTCCGCAATTAAATACTTTTAACGGAGTAACTTCTGTTCAATTAATTCTTAAAGATGTTCACTCCGACGCTTTAAAAGAGGAAGAAACTTCAAAAATAAAAGTGTATGACCATAGGAAGAAAACGAACATATTAAGACAGGTAAACGATTATATCAAAAATTCTAAGCTCGTAATTTCTGTTTTTGCAGAGGATAGAGGAGTAAAAGAAGCTCTTAAGCCGTTTGAAGATATAACAAAGCATATTGTAGACAGAAATCACGCTCAAAAAGCAAATGCGCTGATGTTTTTTGATTATCCCGCTGATGATGAAGTTATGCAAAACCTTATGACGACAGTTGCTCCGGATGCTGTTCATTATATGAACTATCAGAGGGGGAAATATAATGAAGAAGCTATGTTAAAAACTTTTTCAGGTATGATTAAGTATACCTGTAGCACTCTTGACGGCGATTTTAGCCTTTCAAGAGGCGCGGCTGCTCTCGGGGTGACAGAGCCGGTTATAGAAACTATGCTTGAAATGTTTGAAGATACCGGCATGGTTAAGATTAAAGAACGCGCAGAAGACAGTTTTAAAATAGAATTCCTTGCGGCAGTCGAGCTTTCTAAAACTCTTCATACGGCTAAATATGCAGAGTTTGTAGAACTTTTGAATACTGTTAATGATTATAAAAATAAATTTATGACAATTGATTTGTAACATTTTTTGTAAATAAAAAGCAATTATTTCTCCCGAAAATACTTTATACATATATAAGTAAATGCGGGAGATAGATTTTTATGAAGATTGATTTAACTATGCTAAGCGGTAAACTCTTGGAGCTGGCTAAACTTGCTGACGAAAACGGCGGAAATTCTAACGGATATCTTGATAATGATAAAGAGATTTCGCTTTTTATGAAAGAGGCGGATAAAGCCGTACAAAACGGTGAAGTAAAAGAAGATGATATAAACAAGATTTTCGGATTTGAAAGGAAAATGTCCGGAGATGATGAAATCAAGAATGCTTATTTAAACCAATTATCGCAGGATGAACGTCGTGAAGTTACAAATAAAACTACACAAAACGCAAATAATGAGCTTTATGAAATGTCGCATGAACTGGATAGTATGCTTATAGAAAACGAGATTACCGGTCTTGGCGCACTTTTAAACAGGCTTCCTGTATATGATTTTGAAAAACTTACAGAAAAATATCAGGAAATTCAGACAAGGTATAATAATGCTGAAAATGAAGTTAAAAACTGGTATAAAGATCCTGACAGCAAAAAAAGCGAGAATGAAAATAAAACTCTGTTTGAAGAGCAGGCCTTAGAAATTCTTGGAATGCCCTATGGTGAATTTGCTCAAAAATACGCCAGTGAGCTTGCAGAGGTAGCAAAAATTCCGCCAGTAAAGCGCGGGATTTCATCTCCGGGTGAAATTATTATCCATCAGCAGATGGTAGCTGAATTATCAGAGAGTGCAAAAGAGGTATTTACAAAAGTTTCAAGACTAAATTCTGTTCTGGAAGTTAATTTTAATGCCTGGGAAAATGATATCAGGTATCTGGCAAACGACGAGACAACTAACATGACAATGGATGTAATAATGGATTTGGATACTGTTTCTCTAAAAGAGTACGCTGATGCAGAAAACTTTGAAATGCCAAAGAATTGGCTTGTAAAAAAGAATTTTATTGACTCGATTAATGAGCTGACAGGCGGCGCTGTTGGTATAGATAAACCGCAGGCTGATTTTGTTAATAAACCCCAAACAAAGAAAATAATAAAAGACGGGAAAATTATAATAGAAAAAACAAATTCAGACGGCAGTAAAACGTACTATGATATGAGCGGTAAAATCATTCAATAAAAAATAGAGGTTTTAAACCTCTATTTTTTATATTTTATCAAATCCTGTATATTTCCTTAAGACCTCCGGAATGATAACTGTTCCGTCCTCTTGCTGGAAGTTTTCTATAATTGCAGCAAAAGTTCTTCCGACAGCAAGTCCGGAGCCGTTAATCGTATGAACAAATCTTACCTGGCCGTCTTTTGTGCGGTAGCGCATATTGGCTCTTCTTGCCTGATAGTCGCCGTAGTTTGAACAGCTAGAGATTTCTTTATAGTTGTTATAAGAAGGCATCCAGACTTCTAAATCGAAGCATTTATTTGCACTAAACCCTATATCAGCAGAACATAAAGCAACTTTACGATAAGGAAGCCCTAATCTTTCAAGGCAGACTTCTGCATCACGCGTTAATTTTTCGTGTTCGGCAGGACTTGATTCCGGAGTTGTTAATTTTACCATCTCCACCTTATTAAACTGGTGAACTCTTATTAAACCTCTTGTGTCTTTTCCTGCAGAACCGGCTTCGCGTCTAAAGCAGGGAGTATAGGCTGTCATATATTTAGGTAAATCATCTTCTGATAAGATTTCGCCGGAATAAATGTTTGTAACGGGAACTTCCGCTGTCGGAATTAAGTATAAATCCTCATCAACACATTTATACATATCTTCCGCGAACTTAGGCAGCTGTCCTGTACCTGTCATAGTAGCAGCGTTTGCCATAAACGGCGGTAAAATTTCTTCATATCCGTGCTCTTCCGTATGCAAATCAAGGAAAAATTGGATAATTGCACGCTCTAATCGGGCGCCTTTGCCTCTATAAAGAGTAAATCTTGATTGAGAAATCTTAACTCCGCGTTCAAAATCTACAATACCCTTTTCTTCGCACAAATCCCAGTGCGCTTTCGGAGTAAATGAAAATTCAGTAGGTTTGCCCCAGAATTTAACCGGAACATTATCGTCTTCTGACTGTCCGATTGGGGTTGTTTCGTCCGGAATATTTGGAGTTCTTAAGAGCATATCGCGCTGAATGTTATCTAAATCAACCTGTTTTTCTTCAAGAGCTTTTATCTCATCGCCGAGTTTTCTGACTTCTTCCTGAATAGCGTCTGTATTTTCGCCGCTCTTTTTAAGCATACCGATTTTTTGCGACTCGGATTTCCTTTTGGCTCGAAGTTCATCTGCCTGCGCTTGAACTTTTCTTCTGTCGGCATCAATTGCGATTATTGTATCAATTGATAATTCGGGATTTCTTCTTTTTAAAAGTTCGTTAATTTTTTCAGGATTTTCTCTAATCAGTTTAATGTCTAACATTCTTAATACCTCTTTTTCTGATTTCATTTTTAACACAAAAAAGATTAAATGTATAGATTATATATGCCGGCAGTCACCCCGGTAATGTAAAGAGTAGTAGGTTGGGTGAAACCCAACAAATAAATTAATTTCGTTTTTTTATAATAAAATAAAATTAATGAATTAAATTGGGAATAAATTGTTGGGTTTCACCCAACCTACGATTTGAGATGAAATTTACCTCTGTTCTAATTTATGAACATGCAATCTCCGTAGCTGTAAAAACGATATTTTTCTTTTATTGCTTCGTGATAAGCTTCAAAGATAAAATCTTTTCCGGCTAAAGCACTTACCAGCATTAAAAGAGTTGACTTCGGCAAATGAAAATTGGTTATCAGCTTATCAACTACTTTAAACTCATACGGGGGGTAAATAAATAATTCGGAAGCTCCCCTGCAGGCTTGAATTTGGCCGAACATTTTATAAGCACTTTCTAATGTTCTGACTGTTGTTGTCCCAACTGCCACAAGCTTTTTACCTTCTCTTTTTGCTTTATTAATCAAATCTGCTGTTTCCTGCTTAATTTCAAAGGTTTCAGAATCCATATGATGGTCAAGAATATTGTCGCATTTTACAGGTCTAAAAGTGCCAATTCCGACATTCAAAGTAACATAGCCGATTTGTACGCCTTTGTTTTTGAGTTTCTCCAAAATCTCTTGAGTAAAATGCAATCCCGCAGTCGGAGCTGCTACCGAACCTTCTTTTTTTGCATAAACTGTCTGGTAGCGTTCAAAATCAAGCTTTTTTAATTCTTCATTTGACATTTTGCGCTCAATATACGGCGGAAGCGGAATATTGCCGACTCTATGTAGAATTTCAAAAATATCCCCCTCATAAATCATCTGAACAAGCCATTTTCCGTCATCCGGAAGAGGCATTTTAACTTCGCAGGATAATTCATCGGAAATTTTAATCCCGGTTCCGACCCGAACCCTCTTAGAAGGCTTAATCAAAACTTCCCAAATTTTATTTTCTCTTTCTTTTAAAAGAAAAACCTCAATCTTAGCTCCGGTATCCTTATAGCCGTAAAGGCGCGCCGGAATAACTTTTGTATCATTTAAAATCAATATATGATTTTCGTCTAATAAATCAACAATATCGTAAAAATGTTTATTCAAAATTTCATGCTTGTCTCTATTCAGAACCATCATACGGGAATTCTCGCGTTTGTCGCTCGGACGCTGCGCGATTAATCCTTCCGGTAATTCATAGTCAAATTCTGATAAAAGCATTTTGATATCCTTTGTTATATCACTGCGGAGAAAACCCCTCCCCGAAATCAAAGATTTCGACCCTCCCACAAGGGGAGGGTATCTCTTTTTATTTTTCTTTTATTTGTTTTGCGTTAGCTAAATCAATATCATCAACCTTTGCTTCTTTTTTTGCATCTTCTTTTTCAAGCTGTTTGTTTATAATAACAGTCTGGATTACCTGGAAGATGTTGCTTGAAATTAAATATAAAAGAACGCCGGCAGGTATCGGTATAATTACAAAAGTAAATGTAAGCATAATCGGCATAAATGTATTCATGGATTTTTGCATAGCTTTTTGAGCTTCATCTTGCTGAATATTTTTATTCATAGCCATCATTGCTTTTTGTGAGAATACCATTGTAACTGCAAATAGAATTATTAAAAGCAATACGTCATAGTGAAAAGAAGTTTTAACTTCTTTTGTCGGTATTGTACTAATCAAAATTCCGTCTTTTCTTACGAAAGTCATTTTTTCAGACTCTTTAGTCTGAATATCTGTTACCTGAATATCTGCTTTTTCTATCTGGTCAAGCTGGCTGAACTTTAAATTCAAGCTGTCTAAACTTACTTTAAAATCAGCAGGCTCGCCCGGTTTTAAATCTCCTTGTACCTCTACTGCCTTATTAGGTTTTTCTATCTTAACATTTTCAAGCGGCTCATTAACACCTTTTAAATATACCGTTGCAGTTTTACCGGTCATAAATGAATCATACTTAGACAAACCAAAAGTTCCGTTATTAGAAACACCTGCAGAAGTCTTAAGAGTTGCATCTAATCTGTTTATAAATAAAAACTGTGAATCGCCAGCCATTTGAATAAATTGCGGGCTCATTAATGTTGAATAAAGCAGGATGAATATAGGCATTTGAATAAGAAGCGGGAAACACCCTGCCATCGGGTTAAATTTATGCTCCTTATAAAATTCCATCATTTTTTGCTGCATTACCTGCGGGTTGCTTTTATATCTTTCCTGAATTGCTTTCATCTTAGGCTGGAGCATCTGCATTGTGCGCATAGAGCGCTGCTGCGAAAGCCCTAAAGGCCACATTGCAAGCCTTACGATTACAGTCAATAATATAATCCCGATGCCATAGCTTCCGGCAAATGACAACATCTTTAAAACGTCGATAGTTAGTGTAGTAAAATCCATGTCCTCTTCCCTAAATTTTATTCTGATATCAAAAAAGTGTACATACGTACACTTTCAAGATACTTTAAATATACTACCAAGTCAAGATTAGCCCTCTTGCCTCTTTACCCCTTATCTTTACCCCTAATTTTTACCCCTCATCTTTGGCAGAATTTGAACTAAGCGTATTCAATCTTCTTGCTGGGTCTGTGATGTGAGTAATTCTTAGCCCAAAATTATCTTCGATAACAACAACTTCTCCATACGCAATTAATTTCCCGTTTGCATATAATTCAACCGGCTCGCCGGCGGCTTTATTCAGCGTAACAATAGACCCCTTGGTCAGCTCAAGAACTTTTTTTATCGGGAGTTCGGTTTTTCCGAGCTCTACGGTTAATTGCAGCTTTACATCAAGAAGTATATTCAAATTCTGATTAGGCGGCCCCTGTACCTGATCTAAATCCTCGAAAGACGCAAATTGAACCGGCTGTACAGTTACAGTCTTATCGTCTCCGTCATTATTCTCTGTATCTTGAATATCTTCAGTTTCAATATCTTCTACAGGGATTTCATTCTCATTATTTATGTCATTTGTATCTTTTATATCGTCATTATCCGGCATTTAAAAAACCTCTCTTATAAATAATTCCTCAATAATTCATGCATTTCATCATAGACATCTGTTATTTTAACACAAACTTTATCTTTTAATGTTCCGGGCCTGGCAAAGAATTTCTTCTCTCCGTTAATTTTCACAATTAAATCATCCTGAACTCTGTTATCGAGCTTTAATATATCGCCTTCCGAGAGCTGCAGAAAATCATCCAGAGTTATGCTGCATTGTCCGAATTGAACTCGTACATCTACATTTGAAGTGTTTATTTTGGAAATCATTTTCATCCGCTCATCATTAGACGCAACAAGACCTTTTGTCTGGAAAATATGCTGCGTGCTCAAGTGTCCTAAAACCGCTTCTAAAACAGGGTAAGGGAAGCAGATACTGAATAGCCCGAAATGTTTACCCTGAATTTGTACCTCAAATGTCAAAAGTGCAACAATTTCTCCCGCTGTTGCAACCTGAATTGACTGATAATTATCATCAAGGCTGATAAATTTTCCGGATACCGGAATAATCGCATTCCAGGAGTCTTCAAGCTGTTTAATAATTATATTAATAACTTTTTTAGCGAGCGCTTTTTCTATATCTGTTAATTCTCTTGTCTGTGCATCAATCGTTCCGACTCCGCCTAGCATTCTGTTTACAATACAGGATATAACTTCAAAGCTTATCCCGAGAAGAATCTGCCCAGAAAGCGGTTCAAATTCAAATACCCCGACACTTATAGGAGAAGGCATTGAGCGCACAAATTCTTCATAAGTAAGCTGGTCAACAGAGACAATCTCAATTTCAACACGCATACGAAGATAACCGCTCAAGACAAGAGAGATAGCTTTTGAGAATTCTCTGTGGATATCTCTTAAAGCACGCAGGTTATCTTTAGAAAACTTATCCGGACGTCTGAAATTATAGAGCTTATAACTCTTATGTTCCGAATCCGAAAAATCTTCATCAAGCTCATATGTTTCTATAAAGTTTTCGTTTTTAGCCTCTGTCATTTATCCCCTACTGAATAATAAACTGTCCAAAGCTTACTCTTAATACTTCTCTTTCTCCGCCCAGGATAGCATTAACATCATTCGTAATCTGTTCTTTTGCAAGCTCTTTCCCCGCAGCCGTAGCCAATTCGGTTGAGGTTTTGCTGGAAAGATTTGTAATAACAGCATCTCTTATAGCCGGTTTATACTGGTTCATTTCTTTTTGTATAGCTTCCATAGGATCAACAGGAGCCGGTGCCGAACCATGTCCGCCATGGCCTCCTCCGCTTTTTTCTTCTGTCTGTTCAGGGAAGTCTGTATCTTTCTTAGTAACCTCCAATGCAACATTAACCTTCAAATACTTTTTCTGGTTTTCATCACAAAGGTTAAGGATAAAATCTCCCAAATCGACAATTATGCCTTTTTGAATTTCGTCTTCGTCTCCTTCACCCTCTGCAAGCTCTTCCTGCGATAAGTTAAGAGTACTGATTTTTTGGCTAATTAAATTTTCCATAATTATATAATTGACACCGGCAAATACTATAAACATTATTACGATTGAAGCAAGTGTCATTATCAGGAATTTAGTTATATCCTGCTGTTTTCCATCTCCCGGTTTATCATTATCCGCCATACTTTTCTCCATTCATGCTGTACAGTATTATTATATCAACTCCGGATATATAATTACCACCATTATATGATGTATTATTTGCCTTATCTGCAACTCTATTATATCAGGATTTTTTATTTTTGCCAAAGAGAAACTAAATTTATTCGCATTTTTCTTTAAATGATTATATAATGTTTTTATGGGGAAATTTGATTTATTTAATAAATTTAACAGTGCGGTTATCGTCCTAAATAATAATTCTGATGCGGTATTCAGGAATTATGTGTTCAAGAGAATTTTTCCTGATTTTGATAACGTAAAAAAATTCTCGCATAAACTTAACTACAATGTCTGCGCGCTTGTGAGCAATGATGTAATTGTACATTCGCCTATAGCTCAGGCAATTGCTTCGAAGGAGGATTTTTCAGCCCATGTAACTTATCAGAATGCAAATAATGAATATTTTTACTACGATTTAAATGCAGTTAAAAAGGGGAATTACACAATTATATTTTTTACGGATGTAACTGCTAAAATTAATCTGGATGGATTAATAACAAAAACTCAAAATTATCAAAAAAAAATTAATCTGCTGGAAAATGAAAATAAAAGTATGGCAAAGATTAAACTGCAGGCGCAATCGCAGGCAATGAAACTTCTGCTTCTTAATAATATATCTAATATTATAAGAGAGTCTATAGATAAATCCGTGATACTAAAATCCGCTCTGAAAGAGTTAGCGCAAATGTTTGGAGCTTTCAGGGCTTATTATGCCGCGTCTTTGGATGGTGATAAATTCCTTATTCAGGAAACTTTTGAAAAATGCGAAACAAAAAAAGAGATTTCTTTTGATAAAGAAATTATTTCCATTATTAGAAAAGGTAAAGTTTCGTGTTATACGTGCATTAAAGAATATAAAGAAGCCAAGCCTTTTAAAGAAACGGTTCAGAGAATAATTCTCCCGATTTATCATTTTAATAATCTTCTTGGAATAATCGTTCTTTCTACAAAGCAAAAAATAAAACTGGATGATACGCTGGAAGTTTTAGACGGAGTCTCATCCCAGCTCGGTAATGCAATTATTCAGGCTGATTTATACAAGAAAAACGCACAAATGGTAAAAGATTTAACAAAAACTCTGGAAGAATTGAAAGACACACAATTAAAACTCATTAATTCTGAAAAGATGGCATCTTTAGGCCAGCTTGTTGCAGGTGTTGCACACGAGATTAATACACCGGTTGCATCAATCAAATCAAATAATGAAATAGTTAAAAAACTTATTTCTCTTATGCCTGATAGTGAAACAACAGATTTATTAAAAGAAGTTAATGATATTGATACAGAAGCAATTTCAAGGATTAACAGGCTTGTAGTCTCTTTAAGAAAATTTGTCCGGCTTGATGAAGCAGAACTTCAAGAAGCTGATATTAATAAAGAAATCGATTTAACGCTTGATTTAATCCGGCATGAGACAAAAAACAGAATAGAAATTATAAAACATTATGGAAAACTTCCTCCCGTCAAATGTTATCCAAATATGCTTAACCAGGTGTTTATGAATATACTTGTAAATGCAGCTCATGCAATAAAAGGTGAGGGGAAAATCTCTATTGACACAAATTATAAAAACGACAAGCTGATTGTAAAAATAAAAGATAACGGCTGCGGGATAAGAGAGCCTGATAAAATATTTTTTGCAGGTTATACCACGAAGGGTTCCGGCGTAGGAACCGGTCTGGGGCTTGCAATTTCTCAAAAAATAATAGAAAAACATAAAGGAAAAATAGAAGTAAAAACAAAATTGAATAAGGGCAGCGAGTTCTGTATTACTATCCCCGGTAAGTACGAAACGTAAAGTTTTTTTAAGCAGAGTTTTTCTTATTATAACTAACTTATAGGAGTATCTTAATTATAATAATAATTAAATTTTGTAAAATTATCTGGCAGGGTAGTCATAAAAATGTAAAAATATGGTATATTAATACTACCGAGATTAAGTGTAAATTTTACCCTAATTAATAGGGAATGTAACAAAAATTTAACAAATCGAAAGATAAAGGCAATTTTTTATAACAATAAAACTTTATATATCTGTGTAGAAGTAAAATTATTTTCATTTCGGAGGTAAAGTGTATGGCAATTACAGTTAACAGCAAAAAGAAACAAGTCAAAAAGACTTTTCAGGAATTGATTAATGATTTGATGACATCAAGTTCTGAAAAGGTTAGATATAATGCAGCCCGTGTCTTAGGCGAGATGGGTGATTCTAAAGCTGTTGAACCGTTAATTAATGTTTTAAAGAATGATAAAAACGGTTCTGTACGTTTGTATGCAGCAAGAGCTCTGGGAGAGTTAGGCGATACAAAAGCAACTGAACATTTGATAGAATCTTTAAGAGAAGATAGAAACGTTGATGTAAGAGTTCGTGCAGCCCGTGCATTAGGTCGTTTGGGCGGAAAAATTGTCGTAGAACCGCTTGTTGAAGCTTTGAATGATGAAAATTCACAGGTTTGTATAACAGCAACAGATGCTCTTATTGAGATTGGTGATGTTGCAACAGATGCTTTGATGAAATCTTTAGATCATGAGAAAGTTAATGTCAGATGTGACGCTACACGTGCTTTAGGTGAAATCGGAAACAAAAAGTGCGTAGATAAAATTATTAATATGTTATATGATGAATGGGTTAACGTTAGAATTTATGCAGTAACTTCTTTAGGCAAATTAAATGATACTAAAGCCGTTCCGGCATTAATTGAAGTTATGAAAAACCGTTCTGAAAATGATTTAGTAAGAGCCGGCGCTGCAGCTGCTTTGGGTGTTTTAAGAGACCAGAGAGCACTGCTTCCTTTAAGAGAATTAATTATGGAAGCAGAAGAGTTAGGTGAATTAGAGGACACAGCTCTTAAATCTTTCAAAAAGATTATGGCTGCAAACTGGCAGGCTATCCCGGGAGCAACTCAACAGAAAAAACCGGTTCAAACATACTAGATTAGTTAATTTTATAATAAATTTCGGCGGACTTTTTTCAAAAGTCCGCCGAAATTTATTATTTCAAAAAAGCTCCTCTCCCTGCGGGCATTAGTGTCCAAGAAAAATTGAAAAGAGAAACCCGTATATAAATATATCTCACAATTTGCCAGAAATAATATAATGTAAAGACATAAAAAAGACCCCTCACCCGAATTTCAAAGTTTCGCTATT
>CALVEE010000113.1 GCA_944326495.1 Candidatus Gastranaerophilales bacterium
GTTAAGAAATTCATGAATATGATTAGAAAACACTATACTTATAGAAATTCTATTCCTACAATGTCAATCTTAACAATTACTTCAAATGTTGTTTACGGTAAGAAAACAGGTAACACACCTGACGGCCGTAAAACTGGTATTCCTTTAGCTCCTGGTGCTAACCCGATGCACGGACGTGATTCTCACGGTGCTGTTGCTTCATTAGCTTCAGTTGCTAAGCTTCCGTTCAATGATGCTCAAGACGGTATCTCAAATACTTTCTCTATCATTCCTAACGCTTTAGGTAAAGACGAAGTATTTATGGGCGATTTAGACATTCATTTAGATTGCGGATGCTGCGAAGGAACATGCCAGTAAAAAGTGAATAGGTGAATAAGTGATTAAGTGACTAAGAAGTTTAAAACTCAGTCACTTAGTCACCCAGTCACTCAGTCACCTTTTAAGATTTAAGAGAATATAAAAACATAGAAAGGCGATAAAAATGACTACTCAACAAGAAGAAAATTTAATAAATTTATTAGATGGTTATGTTGAAAAAGGCGGACACCACTTAAACGTAAACGTATTCAACAGAGAAACATTGCTTGACGCTCAGGCACATCCTGAAAAATACCCGCAATTAACAGTTAGGGTTTCAGGTTATGCTGTAAACTTTATTAAGCTAACTAAGGAACAGCAGGATGACGTTATTTCAAGAACTTTCCATGCTTCTTTAGGTAATACAAGCGCTTGCTAGCAGTAGAGAAATTATTGGTAGACTAAAATCTACCCTGCTTTTTTAAATAAAACCGTGGTTAAATGAAGAACATTTAATCACGGTTTATATTTAATTTTCCAGAGCTTTTTTAAATGCTTTATTAAATTCCATAATCTCATCCGGAGTTTTGTATTCTTTTGAAATTTGTTTTCCGTTCGAAATTACAAAATAGCGTTTTATGTCTTCCCAGGCAGCATCCGGATATATGTATACATAAGAATTACCGCTTTTGAAACCCGTTGATTTGATTGTGCGTTTTTTTACATCATCTCTTATTGTAAAAATTCCTTTGTCATTTACTTCTATTTTAGGATTTTCAATATTTAATCTTAATGTATTTAAAGTTTCCTGCAGGTATTCACTTTGTTTGCTTAAGTGTACCGGATTTTTGGATAAAAATTTATTCAGAAGTTTTATGTTTTTTACAACACAGTTATTTTGTAAATCAAGCAGTCTGATTAGTCCTTGCGGTTTTTGATCGTCTAATCCGCTTTGGGTCGAAATTTGGGGATAATATTCAAACGGAATATTGTTTGTTTCTATAAAATTACTGACCTTTTTATCAAATTTATCCTTAGTTACAATAACTACATCGTTAGGAGTTTTAATATCATAAAAAATCTGCCGCCCTTTTTTGATAATATTCGGTATTGCTTCTCTGGTTTGTGAATTTGCAGGGGTTAAAATAAAAGTTCCTTTAAAATCGGTATTTTGTATATTCTGTATATTCATTGTTTTCTCCTTTATTTTTTTTAAAACCCGAAAATAAAAAATTTGCCAAGCTGTTAAAAATTGTGAAGTTTGCTCTACGCTGCTAAATTACTCTTTTATCTTCTAAATTATAAAACGAATAACGATTTTTTCTAAACTCATTATTTATGCTAAAATGTTTTTATGGAAAATCTTAAAAAGATTTACGGGAAATTTAAGAGTTTGGACAAGAAAAAGCGTACGTACCTGATAGCAGTGTTAGGGGTTGTCTTTGTTATGGCGTGGGCTTTTATTTCGGCAGGGGTTATAACCGCTAATTTTAACCGTGCACAGATTAAAGGAAAACAGGATGAGCAGAAAGTTGATGCTCAAGGGATTATCATCACGGAAACAAAAGACGGGAATAAATATTTTGAAATCTATGGCGAGACGGGAAATTACAGCAATGACCATAGTGTTGCTACTCTAAACAATGTAATCGGAAATTTTTATAAAGATAATAAGGTTGCAATGAGTTTTCAGTCCTCTAAGGGTACTTATGACGAAAAAACAGGTGTTATCACTTTGTATGACCATACTTATATCGTACTGGAAGACTTTACTTCTCTTAATACCGATAAACTTATTTGGTCTGGTTCTGATAAAGAAACTGTTGCGGAAGGACATGTTTTGATTAAGAAAAACAACGAAATGATTGCGACCGCAGAAAGAGGTTTTATAAGCCCGGGGTATGAAAAATTTAAGATTGCCGGTAAAACCACAACCAAATTATATAGCGACAAAGAGAGCGATAAGGAGAAATAATGAAAAAGATTTTAATAATTTCATTGTTATTATTTTCAAGTTTGGCGGTATTTTCTTCCGACTTAATAATTGAGTCTAAGACTCAAAATTTTGTTGACAAAGAAAAGAAAATCAAACTTGACGGTGGAGTTAAGGTTAAGCTTGATAATTTAACAGTAGAGAGTGATAGAGCTGATGTTACAATAAGACGCGGCAACAAACTTGATACTGCAACTTTTTACGACAAACCTTACGCTTATGAAGTTAATGAAAATAAAAAAAGAGAAGTTAAGGCAAACATACTTCAGGTTTCTTTGATTAACAAAATCGTAAGAGCTGAAGGCGATGCTCAATCAGTAATAACTGAAGGTAATACTCCTATTGTAGTTATAAATGCAGAAGTTCAGGAATATGATACAAAAAGCAGCGTAATGGTTTGCACGGGGGCTGTTACGAGTAAATACAAAGATATCGATACCTTCGCCGATAAAGCAGTAATTATTGCTGATGAGAAGGGCGGTTTAAGAAAAATCGACTTAATCGGGAATGCAAGAGTTAAGCAGGAGCAGAACGAGTCAGAGGGACATCATTTTGTTTATAACCCTATAACAGAGGAGATGAGTGTAAGCGGAAATACAAAAACTACTGCGATTTCAGATGACGGGAAAAAACTTGTAATCCATTCTGACTATCAACAGTATCATAAAAAACAGAATTCTTATGGCGGAAGCGGACATGTAAAAATCTGGTATGACGATTATTTTGCTCAAGGGCCGAAGGTGTCCGTATTCCCTAACGAAGCAGGAAAACCCAATGAGGTTTATATGATAGGACGCTCTAAGATTGTTCAG
>CALVEE010000114.1 GCA_944326495.1 Candidatus Gastranaerophilales bacterium
TTACCGTATCGGTGACTAAAGACGGGACTGTTTACGTTGATACAAAACGCTCATCCATTGCAAACCTTGCCTCTGACCTTGAAAAACTCAAAGGCGATAATGAAAAAGCCGAAGTTGTGGTTAAAGCTGATGAAAAAGTTAAAAGCTCCGTCATTATGGATATAATGGATGCGGCTCAAGATGCACATTATAAAAAGCTCATTGTAGCGGGCGAACCTCTTAATAAAAAAGATCAGAGAAAGTTAGAGCAAATGCAGGAAGAAGCAACAACTAATTATACTTCTAACAATACACTGCAAGGAGCTTCAACAGCTCTTCCTCAAGATAATCAATATGAAAATTGGAGTGAATAAAAATGCGTGATAGTTTCAATGAAATAAATATTACACCGCTTACCGATATATTTTTGGTATTACTTATAATTATGATGGTAATAGCACCTCTTCTTGACCAGCAGGGGTTAAATCTTGCAGTGCCGGAAATTGTTAACGAAGAGCAGATTATGAAAGATCCTAAAATAATGAATTTCAGTGTTACAGCGGATAACAAGTATTATTTTAACGATACAGAAATCCAGGCTGCAGACATAGAAAGCACTGTTTCTCAAAATGCTAAAGATTTTCCTGACGGTCTCCTTATTCAGGCAGATGAAAACGCCGAGCACGGTGCAGTTGTAAAACTCATGGACAGCGCAAGAAATGCAGGTGTCACCAGCATTTCCCTCGCCAGAGCTTAGGGGGTAAATATGAGGAGTAAATAGGGGGGGGAATAGGGAGGATATATTCAGACCGCTCTTATACAAACTACAAGCGGGTATTGATGACTCTAAAACCGCTATAAAGCAAAATTACAACAAAAAAAAGAAGTTAAGGAAAAAGATTTATGATACAACCGTTTATTTGGATGTTTAAGCACAAAGATTTTAAAAATCACTTCTGGTATCTTTTGAAGGTACTGCTTAAATTTTATGTTCCGGCAATTATACTCTCTATTCTGTTATATTTATTCTACAAATTTTTATCACCTGTATATTTGACAGCTCTTATAGTATTTAATATTTTATTATATGCTGCACCGTTTGTATGTTTACAAGGCTATATGTGGGAGATGACGGAGAATATCATTTCTAGGGAGTGGGATATTGTTGCAAATAGTGTTTACAACGGTAAAATAAAACAAGTTTATAAAATTGAGCTTCCAGAACTTAAAGTATTCAGACTAATCTGGCGTGGTATAGCTTCAATAGTCGCTAATTTATTAATGGGACTTCCTATTATTTTGCTTTTTATAATAAGCGGACTTATAAGTGCTATTGGTTATACATATTTTGGAACCTGTGTATGCGCAAATCCGGCTTATCCGATTGGTATTGCAGGAGCTTTTTTAATATATTGGTTTCTTATTCCGGCTTTTCTTTGGAATTATGCACATAGAGATTCTGTAGTGGCTGTGTGGAATTTAAGAAAAGCCGTCTATATAGCAGGTAATTATACCGGAAAATACATTTTGAACAGTACTGTTTTTTGCTTTTTCAATTTTATTGTGTCAGCCATCGTCTCTTTGCTCCAACTGCCGTTAAGTTTTGCAAAGTCTTTTCTTCCAATTCAGCTTCTTTGCATATTGCTTATTTTATATGTATGTTTTTCATATCTGGTTTACATATATGCAATTTATGTAGATGCTTATCTCTTAGGAACAATTGCACCGCCGCATGAGGGTTAAAGGGCAAGGTAAAGATTGAGATATACTAAGTAATAATTTTAAGGCATAATTCATCAAGAATATTAATCGGTCGCATGCCAAGACGGGATTGATTTATAGCATCCTCCACGTATTTTATATGCTTAATGAAAATTTGTTCTTGCGGATTTGCTTTTAATAACGCAAGCATATAATTCTGTACGCTTTCTAAAATTGAGATAAGAGATGCTTCTTTGGTTAAATCTAAAAGTTTTTGAGAAATATCAAAAATATCTTTTCTTTCATAATTTAGATAATCCGTAAAAATTCCTTCAATTAACGAATAGTCATAGTTGATTTTCTCAATCGCAGGTACAAAAAAGCACTGCGAACGTGAAATTATAGTTGATAAAACATCATCAATATATCTGGTAAGAAAAATAAAAGTAACGCCAGGCTGCGGCTCTTCTATAATTTTTAATAAAGAATTAGCTGTTTCTGCCTGAAAGTTTAACGGATTAAGACCGGAAATATTTCCGTCCTCGTCTCTGTCGCAAAAAATAAAAACTCTATGGTAGTCAGATGCTGAAACAAGGTTTTCTTTAATACTCTGTGCCTGCTTGATAGAAATTACGGTTTTAGAATCATCATCCTCCGGTTTATTGTCTAATCTGGAATACGTAAGCACAGCAGGATGAGAATTCTCTCTAATCCATTTACAATTCAAGCATTCACAATTATCAGATTTATCTTCTTTGCAATTCAAAAGCCGCGCGATTTCTTTTGCAAGTTCATATTGAGCTTCTAAATCACTTCCGTAAAACAATATGCTTTGAGGAAGCGCGTTATGCTCTCCCATAGCGGCCTTTGTAAAATAATCTGTCAAAAACGGATATTTATCTGATAATAGCACACTCAACCTCCGATACCATGTCTATTGATTCTGCTGACTTTATCTTATATTCAACCTCAAACAGATTTTGTTTTAAGTTTACAAGCTCTTTTGCAGAGATATGTTTCAGTTTCTCCAAACTCTGTTTTACGACAAACTCATGCTGGCCTGTAAGTTTTGAAAGTTCCATTGTATTGCAGACAGGGGATTTTGTCTTTAAAATAATCCATTTTCTAAGCATAGTCTGAATTGCTGCTAAAAGTTCCAGCGGATGCTTTTTATCCAGAAGTCTCTGAAATTCTAAAAGCGCCTTATCTTTTTCACCCTTCATAATTAACTCGGTTAAATTAAACAAGTCTTGATTGGAAATGCAAATATTGCTGACCATTTTTTTTGTAACAATGCTCTCGGGATAAGCCGCAAGCTTAAGTTTATCAAGTTCGGTATTAAATTCGCGTAAGTTATTCCCGATTTGCTCTATTAAAAGTCCAATCGCATCGTCTTTTACTGTTATACCCTTAATTCCGGCCTGTTTTTTTATCCAGTTTGAAATATCTGCGATTTTGTAAGTCTTAAATGTCGGAAACTCTTTTACATTATATTTTGCTAAAATTTTATACAATTTGCGCCTGGAATCAAGCTTCTTATTCTCATTTCTGGAAAGTCTTACGACAAAAATAATGTCTAAAGATTCTGGATTATGCTTTAATGCGTCTTCTATATCCTCAAGCTCTTTATCATCAAAAAAATTTTTATTTGATAGAAAATACTCTTCTGAATTTATAACAGTCAGCATATTCCCGAACATCATAGGAGTGGTTCTTAGAGCATTAATTAAGTTCGGATATGGAGGATTATCAAGAACTATATAACTCATAGACTTGAAATCCGGATTAAGCTTAGAACTCATTTTCTCAATCTCAAGTTCTATATTATAATCTTCATCCCCATAGAAAAAATATACTGCCATATGGGAATTATACAATAAAGAATCTTAATGATTCAAGCTTTGAACGATTTGCAAAAAATATTAATGCGCGGCGTTTTGTTGACACATTTTCTTCGTTTTCATATTCATCCAAAACGTATTCTTCTTTTTTAGTCATAGAATCTGATAGCATATCTAAATACCTCCTTATTATTATGCAACTTCTGTTTGTACATATTTAGCTGATTTTGCAACAACACCGTAACAAACCATTGTTAATCTGTTATTCAATTCAAGCATTGTTCTAAAATTATTTGCCGAACAATTCATTGCGCTCATCATTTCATCTGCAGATACCCTTGACTGTAAAGCATCAGCCTCATGGTTATCAACTTTTTCCTGTGCATACTTTTCAACTAATAACTTGTCAATAAAATCTCGTGCTCCAACTGCCATAATTTTCACTCCTTATATTTTCTTTTGTACTCTGTGTTTATATCTTATGTATATATAAAGTATTTATAAAAGAAAAAATTGCCTTTTTTAAAGCAAATATTAAGAAATGTTAAGAAAATTTATTTTTCTAAGGCTGAAATTTACACAGCGTAACGGTTTAACAAATCTATAACTTCCGCTATAGAATAATTATTATTAACAACAAAAAGGTTTTTGCCGGTTTTTCGGGTAACATACTCTAAATTATTTCCGTCTAAAAATATATCAGAATAAGGTTTAAGCATTATCGCAGGAACTATTATATAATCAGCCTCAATATCTTTAATAGCTTCAATTAAATCATCAGATGTAATAAGTCCCGCAACAGTAATATTTTCTCCCCAGTAAGTTGATTTTACGGGATTTACTATGCAGGTTAAATTTTCTACTTTGTTTAGTTTTTGCATGATATAGTCAAATGCGCTTTTGGAAGCTGTTGAGCAGGCAAAACAAATTGAGAGTTCTTTTTTGAGAGCCTTTGGAATACTTAACGTATCAAAATCATCCATTAAAGTTCTTAGAGAGCCTACGCCGTCGTCAAGCTGTGAAAAACTTCCGTAATATTCAGCACCCGGAATGTCTTTTCCCGCAAGCAGGAAAAATTCATCAGAGCAGCAGACTTTTTTATAATTTGATGCGATATTTAAAGTTTCTTCTGCAATTTTGCAGTCTACAGTTTGGAGCTTTTGTTCTCTAAATTGAGTTATACCTACCGGCACTATTGCAACAGAAAGAAGCGTATCTCCAAGCTCATTCAAATCATTAAGAGTCCTAACCAATTCATCGCCGTCGTTATATCCCGGACACAGTACGATTTGGGCATGGAAAGGTATTTCATTTTCTTTGAACCATCTTAAATTTTCCATTATCCTGCCTGCATTTGGATTTCTTAGCATTTTTACCCGCAAATCCGGATTAGTTGTATGAACAGATATGTAAAAAGGCCCTAAACGGAGTCTGGAAATTCTCTCTTTGTCCTTATCTGTAAGATTTGTTGTTGTAATATATGTCCCTTGAAGGTAGGATAATCTATAATCATCATCTTTTACATATAATGTATCTCTCAATCCTTCGGGCTGCTGGGCTACAAAGCAGAAAATACAATTATTAAGGCATGGCCTGACCCTGTCAAAGACTGCACTTTCAAAAATTATTCCCAAATCTTCATCAAAGTCTTTCTCAAGCTCAATTTCTTCTATCTCACCATTCTTTTTTTGAATTTCAATAGTAATAAGTTCATTTTTAGATAAAAAATTATAATCAATCATATCCTGCATAGTTTCGCCGTCAATAGAAAGCAGAATATCACCTTCGCAAATTTCAAGCTCTTCCGCAATAGAGCCTTTTACAACACCGCTAATTACCGCAGGCATTCTTAAACCCCTCTAAGAGCAGAATAAAATTTTTATATTCACAAATAAGATTATCAAAAACCATTTTGGGAAAATAAGATAAATCTTTTGTTTTAAGCATATTTTGACTATCAATTAATAAATTCTCTGCTTTAATTTTTAACTGCCTTATAAGCTCAAGCTGTTCATCTTTATTAAGAACATCTGCACATGCAAGCTTAATTCTTGCAGAGGTTAAAAATTGAACCGGATTATCCTGCGGCGGTGCAGCTATCAGGCGCTTTAATTCATTAACGCCTTCTTTAGTTATCGAATAATAGTTTGACGGTCTGCCGCCGTTTGACATTGTTTTTTGGCGCTTAATAAATCCGCCGTCTTCAAGTCTTACCAGAGCCGGTTTTATAGTACCATAACTTGGAGTTGTTAGAACGGAAAAAGAATTGCGGATTTCTTTAGAAATACCGTACATAGTTAATGTTTTTCTACCCAGCTCAAATAAAATTAACAGCTCTATCATATCTGAATTATATCACAAATTATATTGCATCATCACGAATTATTGCAATAAATTCTCTAGCAAGTTTTTCGCTCCACTTATGATTGATTTCCTGCTCAATAAGAGTTAAAGCTTCTTCTTTTGTCATAGCTTCCCTATAAGGGCGTCTTTCCAGGAGCGCGAAATAAGAATCTATAATCAGTATAATTTGAGACTCTATAGGAATAGCGTCGCCTGCAATCCTGTTTGGATATCCTCCGCCGTCCCAATTTTCATGGTGTTTTTCAATTATTGGAATGACATCTACTATATTAGATATCGGCTCGAGAATTTCTCTTGCTGCTATCACGGGATGCTGTTTAATTGAATTTTTGTCATCTTCTGTCAAAGGCTCTTTTTTCCCGAGAAGTTCCTTAGGAAGCATCGTATTTCCAATATCATATAATAAAATGGCAACTTTTAATTTATCTATAGAACTCTTAGGTAAATCAAACCTTTTTGCTAAAAGAGAAGCTATCTGGACTTTTTGTTTAACCCCTCCTGCCTGATGCTCGGGATTATAGGTTGAGACAAGTGTATCTGCAACCTGATAAAGTTTTTCATTATTAATATTCATCTCCTGAAGCTTATCTGTCAGCTGCTTTGCCGTGTTTTCATCAACAGGTATTCTATGCTTGGTTAAAATATCAACAAAAGTATTAATAGCAACATCCTGCCAGGAGGTTTCAAACGCTGGTTTTGCCAGAGTAACGCGGTTTCTGCCATTCCATTTAGACTCATACATTGCCTGATCCGTAATTTCTAACAGCACATCAATATCATCAGAATGGTCGGGAAAAGTCGCAACTCCAAGGCTTGCCGTTATATGTCCGATTTTTTCTAATTCAACAGACTCAATAGCTTTTCTTATACGCTCTGCAGCAATACAGCCGCCTTCCGAATCTACTCCAGGGAGAATAAGGTTAAACTCTTCTCCGCCCATTCTTGATGCCACATCAATAGAACGTGCATTATTTTTTAGGACTTCTGCTATTGCTTTAATTGCAATATCTCCATAATTATGACCGTATCTGTCATTAATCTGTTTCAAATGGTCTAAATCAAGCCCTATTACAGTGAATTTCTGGTTTTGACGAATAGCACGCGTAGCTTCTTTTTTGATAAACTCTTCAAAATATCTTCTATTATAAAGTCCTGTCATACCATCAGTTACAGCCTGCTCTTTTACTGCCTGGAATAAATCTGCAATTGTTATTGCAAGTTCAATCTGCTTAGCAAACAGGTTTAAAAAATTTAATTCGCTGTCACTTATTGTTTCGCGGGAAGAAAATACAAGCAAAGAGCCAAAATGAGTCTGCTTCGATTTTAAAGGAACCAGAATATACGATTTCATCTCTGCTTCTTTTATAAAAGAAGTAACTTTTTCTTCTTCCAGCGTCGGAATAAAACCGCATATTAATCTTGTTAATTCGGAGGATTGGTATATTTGATTTGAAACAACAGCATTTTTTAATTCTTCATAATCAGGGAAATTCATCCTGAAATCTGATATCTCGCAGTTAAAATATTTTTTGAATTTTGCGTCTAAATCATCTCTCGATGATGCAACTATTTGAAGATATTCTCCTTCATTATCAGCTTTTTGTTTAACAATAAAACTGTATAAATACCCTAACTCTCCCTGCAGACTATTAACAATTGCATTCAAAACGCTGGATAACGGTTTTGAAGAATTCATCATATCCCAAATATGCTGCAGTGTAAGCATTTGTTTGTTAGCTCTGTCCAGCTCTTTTGTGCGTACCTCAATTTCAGCCTCCAGTTTGGCATTTCTCTCGTATACTTCCAAAAGCGATAACTTTCCGGAGTATACCGTAGATTCAACCTTATCCAGCTTATTTTTGAAGTTCTTAATACTATCGAAAAAACCCACAAATGCCGTCCTATAATTCCTGATTACCATATAAGTATAGCATATTTTACTAAAAATAAAACCTCCTTGACGGGAATTGAACCCATGACCTCGGGCTTCGGAGACCCGCGCTCTATCCTACTGAGCTACAAGGAGGTATGTGCGGCTTAAGATAAGCCGCACTTTATTTTATTATTCTTCTTCTGCAGTTTCTTCTTCAACATCTTCCTGCATATCTTCTTCATCAAGCTCCTGCTGGTTCATTTCTTCTTCTATTTCTTCCTGAATTTCTTCTGAATCAACAGGTCTTTCTTCTTCTGCTTCTTCTGCATCATCATTATAGTCATAGTTTGAATTGTTTGCAGCTTCTTCATTTTCCATTTGAGAAACGCTCTTGATATCAATCTTCCAGCCGGTAAGTCTGTGAGCAAGTCTTACGTTTTGGCCTTCTCTGCCGATTGCCAGAGATAATTGATCATCCGGCACAACTACAAGCGCATCTTTAGTTTCTTCATCATCTGTCATAATATCTACTGATACTACACGGGCTGGAGAAATTGCGTTAACTATGTATTCAACAGGATCCGGTGACCATCTTACTATATCAATTTTTTCATTCTTTAATTCCCCGACAATTGTCTGAATTCTTGAACCTCTTGGACCGATGCAGGCGCCTACGGAATCTACTTCCGGATCATTTGACCAAACTGCGATTTTTGTTCTGAAACCGGCTTCTCTTGCAATTGATTTAATTTCTACAATTCCGTCTTCAATTTCCGGAACTTCAAGTTCAAAGAGTTCTCTTACAATTTCAGGGTGTGC
>CALVEE010000115.1 GCA_944326495.1 Candidatus Gastranaerophilales bacterium
TATTTTCAGCAGGTATCTTTTCTATCATAGTAAATAAAAGTTTTTTCAAATTATCCAGATTATTATTAAATACATGCATAACTTCCTGATGAGAAACTGGCGGAACATCCCCGACAAGTCCTGCGTCATAGTCGGTGATTAAAGAAATATTCAAAGGACACATATCCATTTCTTTAACCAGATAAGCTTCAGGAAATGCGGTCATATTAATTACTTCCCATCCTTGAGATGTAAAGAATTTTGATTCTGCTTTTGTAGAAAATCTTGGCCCGTTTATTACAACAACAGTACCGGTTTCGTGTACTTTAATTCCTAAGTCTTTAGCAGTATCCACAGCAATCCTTCTTAGCTCCGGACAATACGTTTCAGCTGCAGACGGATGCGTAACAATAGGCCCTTCAAAAAAGGTGGTTTTTCTTCCGTCTGTCCAGTCTACAAACTGGTCACAGATAACAAAATCACCCGGTGCGACGTGTTTTTGAAGGCTTCCTGCTGCGCAGGGAGAAATTACGCGTTTGCATCCAATCTCTTTCATTGCCCAAACATTAGCTCTATAATTAATCAAATGAGGCAGTATTGTGTGACTTCTTCCATGGCGCGGCATAAATGCTACATTATGATTTCCGATTTTACCTATAAACAAACTGTCAGAAGGCATTCCATACGGAGTTTCTACTTTAACTTCTTTAATGTCATCTAAAAACTTATAAAACCCTGAACCGCCAAAAACACCACTATCTGCTAATTTTTCCATCTTATTAAATCCTTTCAAATATGCTTAAATGATATAAACAATTTTAACATAAAAAAATCATATTTAATTTCTCAAGAAAAATTTTTGAAGCCGGAGAAAATTCCTGATATTTTTTCCAGACAATATCCAGCCCGGATTCTAACTTCGGACTTAGCGGTCGGAAACACAGTTCACTCTCTTTAGATGTATCTGCAAGTTTATCAAGAGTTACGGCGACTCCTATACCGGCTTTAACCATAATAGCTGCATTATATACAAGATTATAAGTTGCTGTAATATTCAGTTCATTATATTTTCCACCGAACCAATCCAGAAACCCGCTGTCTTTTGAATACTTCGGGCTCATCTGGCGTGAAGCTATAAGAGGTAAGCCGGATAAATCATTAAGCGTTATAAACTTCCTTGAGGCAAGGGGGTTATCCTTTCGCATAATAACTCCCCAGACATCTTTTTCCGGAAGTGTTAAATTATCGTATTTAGATAAATCAATAGGCTGGATTAAAACCCCGAAATCCAGCAGGCCTCGGTCAAGCTTTTCAGTAACATCCTCTGCATTCCCTGAATAAATATGAAATTTTATTGCCGGATATTCTTCCTGAATTTCTTTTATTACTTTTGCAATATATTTCATAGAGTCGGTTTCACCGCTTCCGATATAAATATCTCCTTTTATTGTGTCAGAAATTGCCTGAAATTCCGCTTCGGTTTTTTCAACCATATCGACAATTTCCTGTGCGCGTTTTTTTAATATCATACCTTCAGGAGTCAGTGTAACCCTATGTTTCCCTCGTATGAGAAGCTTTTGTCCAAGTTCGCGTTCAAGATCCTGCAATTGTCTGGTTAAGGTCGGCTGGGTAAGATGAAGTGAATTAGCTGCACCTGTTATACTCCCTTCTCTTGCTGCGGCCAGAAAATATTTTAATACTCTTATTTCCATAAAAAAAGAATACATTATTTAATTATGCCTGTCAAGCATATTTGAATATGTAATATAAGTATTTGCTATTTTTAAGAAATAGTAAATAATGAGGTATATAGGTAAAAATTTATAAACAGGAAAGGAAATTAAATGGAAATAATAAGTGTAACAACGCCGAGAGGTTTAGTATTAAAAGGCGCAATGTTCGGTAATACCAATAATGATATTGTGCTTGTTATGCTGACAGGAATTTGTTCAAATGTTTTTCAAAATGAATTATTATATAGTACCGGAAAGCTGCTTAGTGAAAACGGAATTACCTGCATTATAGCGCACGCTCATGACTCGTTTTCCTGTTTTGCATATACGGATTTATCCAGCGGAAAACAAAAGCACGCCGGTGTATTTAATGATGATTTTAGTATGGTTTATGAAGATGTTGAGAGTTATGTAAGATATGCAAAAGAAGAATTAGGTTTCCGGCATGTAATATTAGGCGGACATTCTTTAGGTTCAAATAAAATTATCCATTATCTTGGAAATACCGCGGATAATTTTGCAGACTATTTTATAGTTTCGTCTCCGGTTGATATTATGCACTGGTGGAGGGTTATGCCTAATATCGATAAGTGTTTTGAGCTTGCAAAATCCTTTGTAGATACGGGAAGAGGGGATGATATTCTTCCGTTTCTGTTCGGCGGTTTTTCACCAATGACAGCGAATACTGTTTTAGGGTTTTATAATGCAGATAATCTCAAAAACTGTCCTGTTTTGAGCAAGGAGGGCGAAACAAAATCTTTATATAATATAAAACCTGAAGGAGCATTTATCATAGGCTCAAGAGACTCTGTAACCGGCGAAAGTCCTAAGGGATTTATGGAAACACTGAATTCATGGACTAAAAATCCCAAACGCAATAAGGTTATAGAAGTTGAAGGAGCGTCGCATATTTTCTACGGCATGCATGATATTTATGCGGAAACCGTTTTAGATTGTATCCAAAACCATTTTTGTCCGGTATATATGTAATTTCAAATCAAAATAGTTTATGCTTATCTATGTTTTTGCTATATTTTACTAATGTTCTACAAGAAAACAAATTTACTGCAGATAGGGAATATAATGCTGGCTTCGGACGGGAGTAATCTTACGGGGCTATGGCTTGAGGGGCAGAAATATTATGCACCGGATTTTGATGAAAACTGGGAGTATAATAATTCTCTTGAAATTTTTCAAGAGTCTGTAAACTGGCTGGAGCGATATTTTAGAGGCTTAAGACCGGAGATAAAGGAATTAAATCTTGCTCCACAGGGAAATTTATTCAGAAAAACCGTTTGGAGGCTCTTGTGCGAAATCCCGTATGGAGAAGTTACGACATATAAGGCTCTTGCAGAGAAAACGGCAAAGATTTTAAATAAACCGCGGATGTCTGCGCAAGCTGTAGGCGGAGCTGTCGGACATAATCCTATTTCTATTATTATTCCGTGTCACAGGGTTGTTGGTACGGATGGCAATTTAACCGGTTATGCAGGCGGGATTAACACAAAAATCAAATTATTGGAACTTGAGGGAAGTTTATGCTATACTCAAAATACAGCGGGGCGTTAGCGCAGTTGACTGTGCCGAAAAAAATCCGAACCGTTGAGGATTTTTTGAGAGGAAGCCAAAACGAAGGTTTTGCGCGCTACGCAACTGCTTACAATTGACAATCAAATATATACCAAGGGGCGTTAGCGCAGTTGGTAGCGCACGACACTGGCAGTGTCGGGGTCAGGGGTTCGAATCCCCTACGCTCCATTTTTATAGCAATAATTACTGATTAAGTATAAACAATGTATTTTAGTAAGTCCGGTAATAAATAAAAAAATATTTTAAGGGTAAAGAAATGGTTTTTGTAATTCTAATATCAATAGTTTTTGTCGCCGAATTGATTATCGCTTTTTCTGTTATTACAAATCTTATTAAGTTTGATAAACGTATAAAGCGGGCAGCGCAATTTTTAGAAGAAGCAGAGCCGAGGTTAAAAGAACTTTTAGTTGTTGTGCAAAAAATCTCAGCTCAAATTTTGGAGCTAATACCCGTATGGTTGGCAACATTGAGGCAGGAACGTGATAAGATTATCCTGAATCAAGCCAAGAGTCTAATTTCCACAATTTTATTTTGGAGTATAAATATAAAAGTAATCAATCGTATTCGGAAATCAAAATTGGCAAAAGCTGTCTGGCAGGGTTTAACCCTTGTACAAAATGTGATATAATACTGAAGAAAGTTATAAGAAAAGAGGTAAAAACAAATGAGCAAAGATAAATCTTCTATTGGATTCGGTATCGGGCTTTTAGCCGGTGTGGTAGGCGGGATTATAGCAGGCGTATTATATGCGCCGCGTCCGGGAGCAGAAATGAGAGAAAAGCTTAAGGATACGGTTTGTGATTTAGCGGAAAAACATTCGCCTGCCGTTAATGAAGCAAAGAGACAAGCTCTTGAATCAATTGATTTATTAAAATACAAGCTTGAAAAACAGTATAAAAAATTCGGTAATATGCTTAGGTCGAAAAAAATGAGAAAAGCAAAAGAATTAGAAGATGTATCTGATGATTATGATTTTTAAAAAGAGAGATGACAGATTATGGAAACAGCACAATTATATCAAAGTTTAACGTTTTTAGCATATGCAACAGGTGTTATAGTAATCATTGTCGGTGTAATGCTGGTAAAAGTTTTGTATGATTTATCAAAATTGACAAAGAAAGCAGATGATACGGTAAGTATGGTTAATACTGAACTTACCCCGACATTGAAGAATATAAACAAATCAGTAGCAATAGTAAGCGGAATAATTATTAAAACAGATGAGGGCATCAATAAGGTAAGAGATGCGATAAAGAATTCGCCGCTCAAGATATTTTCAAAATTAGGCAGTATTACAGGCGGTGTTGCAAAAGGGTTTGCAAGCGGGTTATGTTCGGCGTTTAAAATGTTTAGCAAAAAGAAGTAAATCATTTTGGTAATATAAAATATGAGAAAAGCGTTTAAACTACTAAAGAAGGAGAAAATATTATGTCAGTAACAAGATTTTTAGCAGGTTTTGCAATTGGGGCAGCAATAGGAGCTGTAGCAGGAATTTTATTAGCACCTAAATCAGGAGCAGAAACAAGAGAAATGCTTGGTGATATGGCCTCGGATATGGCAAAAAAGACAGATGAAACAGTAAAAGATATTCAACGAAAAGCAGACAATTTGATTTCAGACGCTCAGGAAAAGAGTGAAGAAATTATGAATAAACTTCAAGATCTTTTAAATAAACAAAAAGAAGGTCAGGAAGCATAGTCAGGAATATCTGTTTTAGATTATAGGAAGCTGATTTTAATAAAATCAGCTTCTTTTAGTTTGACTTATAATAATGTTTATATTATTATTAAACCTGTTGAAAGTTAAATATCCGCATGCCCTTGTGGCGGAATCGGTAGACGCGTTGGACTTAAAATCCAATCGGGGCTCAACCTCGGTGCCAGTTCAAGTCTGGCCAAGGGCAGTTATTTCGGGAGGTTTATATAACCTCCCTTTTTTAATGCTTTTGGTTTTGTCGGTTGAGCATACTTACCCAACAATAACTTATAATTATATTATCAAAACGAACTGTTCTTTTAAATTCACTTTATAGTTTTTTATTCACCCCTATGGGTTGCCCCCTCACCGCATCCGTAGTTTTCGGCACAGCCTCAAACACGGCTGCTCCTCTCCTGTAAGGCACTACTGTCCAAGAAAAATTGAAAAGAGAAAACCATATATAAGTATCTATCACAATTTGCCGGAAATAATATAATGTAAAGACATAAAAAAGACCCCTCACCCGAATTTCAAAGTTTCGCGAAAGCTCAACTTGAAATTCTTCCCTCTATCTTGGATTTGCTCCACGCTCACAGAGCTTCACCTTTAAGCCTCACGGCTTAGTCGGTTCAGTCTGTTCGCTATCCGGACTACCGTCCGTCCGCAAATC
>CALVEE010000116.1 GCA_944326495.1 Candidatus Gastranaerophilales bacterium
AAGGTCTGGAATTTCCGATAGTATTCTTAGCAGGCTGTGATGAAGGCATATTCCCTTCGGCAAGGTGCTCAAACAGCCTTTCTGAATTGGAAGAAGAGCGGAGACTTATGTACGTAGGGGTTACAAGAGCTGAAACCAAACTCTATTTGACGACTGCTAAACGGCGCCAAATGTGGGGCGAATATAAGTACTATTCTCCAAGCAGGTTTTTAGCAGAAATCCCTGCAAATCTGCTTGATGAAGAAACTTCCAGCGGTTTTGCACATGAAAGTACCTTTAAAAGTGCAGTTAAAACCGTTCAGGGGGGTAAATATAATACTAAATCATCGTCTGCCTCTTTTACCTCAGACGGTTATGTTAAACCTTCATCTGGTTTTGGTGCAAACTTTGTAGCGCCTTCTGCTAAAAAGACAACGAATGTTATACAAAGAACTCCAAGCAGGGTTATTATTAAGAAAAGCCCGATAAATAAAGAAAGAGAAGAAGAAAAGCTCAAAGCGTTTTTTGAAAACAATATTATGAAACAAAAAATTGAGGAAAGAAAACGTGAAGAAAAACGTCTGGAAGAAGAACAGAAGAAGAAAGAAGAGTTAAAAAACTCGACAACCCAATATTTCTTCAATGTCGGGGAGCGTGTTTTTCATGATAAACTCGGGGTCGGGCATATAGCTGACGTAATCCAAATAGGCGACAGTACAATGTACACAATTGATTTTGGCAAACTCGGCAAAAAAGCAATGGATGCAACTTATGCTCATCTAAAGAAATTTTAACCGGAAGAGGCGGGATTAAAAAATCCCGCCTCTTTTAGTTTATTACATACCCATAACTTCTTTTGAAATAAGTCTTTCCATTTCGTACATAATGTTAATGAGAATACTGTTAACACCATAGTAACCATCGGCTCTATATGTATCATAGTTTTCTGTACTAGAACTACCATCACTCTCACCATATCCGTATATAGAAGCTCCGTCTGCATGTACTTGGTCTTTAACAGCTTCAAGTTTAGCAAATGCTGTTTGTTGAGCTTCTTTGAATAATGCAATGATTTTAGAAGCTTCAAGAACATCGCTATAAGATGTTACATAGTCTGTTAATATAGCTCTCATTGCTCTGTTTACAGGATCATTGTCACCAGCATCAGCACTTGTTAATATCATTATGCTGCCGGAACCGCCGCCGCAAGAGAAGGATTCTTCACCGCGTGATGCAATAGATACCCAGTCATCTCCATCAGTATCAGAACTATATGTAGAATCATTTGTATAATATTTGTCAAGAGTTTTAAACCAATAGTTATAATCTGAAGTTGTTTCATTTCCTGCACCATCTGCACGCTGACCGGCCCAGGTTCCAGTACCATTCAGTAAGCTCTTGTTTTCTACGTTTTTAATGTAATTTCTTGCATTTTCATCGGATGCTACTTTTGACAACATCTGTGAGTAGTTCTTAACAATTTCTTCAATTACAGTTCCAATACTCATTTCATCGTACATACTTCTTACTACTGTTGTATCAGATACTGTCATAAATACTGCAATGTTATAAAGATTATCTAATTCGCTGTCTGTTAAACCTAATCTGCTGATTTCATCCCAATATTGATCTTGGACTTTTTGTCTTACCTGCAAGTTGATTAAATCATTCAAAGCCTGATCGTGAGCATCATTCCAAACACCTCTGTTTTCATTGTAATTATTACCAACAAACAGGACATAGCCGCTCTTATCAACTCGGAATGCTAAAGATGTTCTTGCCTGAGTAACGTTTGTACCATTATAAGTAAGTGTACTATTAATATCATTAATAATATTCTGAGATTTATCAACAACTTTAACATTAGCTATTTCTTTAACATTTCCAACCAGAGAGTTGATTTCTTCAATAAATTCGCTAATTTCATCCGGAGTCTTGCAGCTGTTTATTATAGAATTATAGTTAGAAGTTCCAAATATGTCAGCTAAAAGTTCTTTATGTTTTTCTCCTCTTGCTGCAAGGCTTTCACAATATGTGATAGCAGCTTCTTTTACTTGACTCAATGCAGCTTTAGGATCTGTAAATTTCATTGCATCAGAATTTTCTAAAGCTTTTGTAAATGTCTCATAAAGTTCTTCGTTAGATAATTCGTCAGCACGACCACTTTCTGAAAGGATTTTTGAATAGTTGTCTTTTACCTCACCTACAACCCATTCAATAAGAGCTTGCGTATCAAGCTTGCCTTCTGTCATAAACTGACCGTTATTAGCTTTTTCTATAGCTTCATCAATAATTGATGAATAAGAATTGTAATAAACACCATCTGTTAAAATCTCAGCAGCTTTATCGCCTAATTCATCAGCTATAGCCTGATAGAGAGCAGATGTATTGTCATTAAAAATCAATACCTGTTTTACATCCATAGTAGTTTTAATTTCCTGATAAGCTTCTGATTGTTTAAATTGTTCTACGCCATAAGATAAGATAGCTTCAAAATTAGCAGCTGTTGCATTAGCTACAGTGTCATCAATAAATGTCACTACAGCAGCATCAATTGTTTCAGCAAAAGCTTCATAGTATTCATCATTCTTAATAGCTTCAAGATTTTTGGTTAAAGTTGATTTAGCAACACTTTCCTGCAAATCATTTAAAGGAGCGTTATCATCCGTATTATAACCATATTGTCCTAAATCAACTCCGTTAGATTCAACTAAACCTGCAGTAGCAAGATATGCGTCAATTATTTGAACTAAAGTTGATTTCATATCTTCCGGAGTAACACCTTCTGGAAGGTTTTGAGCGTAGTTTTTGATTAATTCATTTAAATCATTGTCACTTCCGAAAGCATAGCCATATTCTTTATTTAATTCCGGCATTACTTCATCTAAGTATTCAACTGCGCAATATTCTGCAGTTACTTTATTTTCAACTACAGGAGAGTTCTCTTTTAAATAATCTAATAAATTCTCATTTGTACCGCCTTCTGCGATATATGATTCTAAAAGAACCTGAAGCTCAGCAACAACATCATCTTTCCAAGCTTTAGAAGAACCTGAAATAACATTAGGGCAAGAAAGGGTAGTAGTAAAGTTATTTAAAGTGTCATTCATTGCAATTCTTTCTTCTAAAACTGCGAGCTCATCGGCGTTAAGAGCATTGCAGTCTTTTTTACTGGTTCCACTAATTTTAGTCATAGCTCTATTTGTGTCAAATTTTGCCCAAAACTCATTAATCAAATCATTTTTATCAGAAGCTTCACCATTCCATTCAAAATCTTCCATAAAAGTACGGAATTCATCTTTTGTAATGGCACCATCACCGTCCTTATCAGCTTTTACAGCCCAATCGCCTTGATTTGATAAAAATTGATAAACTCTTGAGATTTCGTTTGACATTGCTGACTCCTTTTTCCTTTTTCCTTGTATTATGTATTACGGCATTTTTCCAGGAAACTTTAGTATGTTAAGAGAATTTGTTACAAAAATTTACAATTAGAATTTGGTGGATTCAAGAAGCAATCGCAACACTATGAAGTTGAAAAACATGTTTGTGAGATATAGAAAAAAGAGTTAATATTAAGTATATTGTTAAATGTTTCATACATAATAAACTCGCATTTATTATCATTAAATTAAGAATTAAAATGTCAAAATAAAAACCAAGGCTTGCAACACTCCTCATCTTGCGGGAGCAGATTTGCGGACGGAGGGGTAAATAGGAGGGGTAAATAGAAGGGGGTAAATGTATAGTCCGGATAACGAGCAGACTGAACAGGCTAAGCTGTGAGGCTTAAAGGCGAAGCTCTGTGAGCGTGGAGCAAATCCGTAAGGGGTTTTGTCAGCTGGGTATGCCTTCTCAACAAGAACTTTAATCTGCACCCACCCCAGCCCTCCCTCAAAAGGGAGGGAGCAGGCGCCAAGCGTACAGTGTTCCTTCCCTGGAGGGAAGGATAGGATGGGTGCCAGCCCGTAAGAGAAAAATTAATAATATAAAATTTACTTCACAAAAATTAAGCAGTCGGTTGGATATACTTGCTCAACATTAACTTGTAATATATTATTTAAACAAACGACTCCTTTAAAATTCACTTTATAATTTTTTATTTATCCCCACGGGCTGCCCCCTCACCGCATCCGTAGTTTTCGGCATAGCCTCAAACACGGCTGCACCTCACACACAGAGAGAGGTGCTTTGCCAACCTTGATTTATATTTTGACAATTATACGATTTCGCGATAAAAGCATATTTTCTATTAACAAAATTTTAACCGGACAATTGTACCTAAAACGGATAATAAAACACTTTATTCAAATGTTACGGAATTAATATCTTCTTTATACAAAACCCAATTAGGCATATACTTACTTAAGTAACCGACAAAGTCTTTATCATGAGTACGAATTTCTGTATGAATAAGTTCATGTAAAATAATATATTCAATATTTTGGATTTTTGTTTTACTTAATTCTAGATTAAAAATAGCTGTTTTATTTTCGGGATTACAAGAGCCCCATCTGGTTTTCATTTTCCTTATTTGCCAAGAACTGAATTTAAAACCCGTAATATTTTCCCATCTTTTAATTAATACTTCAAGCTTTGCTTCTAATTTGATTTTATACCATTTGCTCATTAATTTATGCTTGTACTCTCTTGTTGCACCTTCCATCACATACATTACAATTGTATTTGTTCCCTGAATCTCTATTCTGGCTTTTTTATCTTTTACTAATTTAAATCGATATCTTCTGCCAAATAAATAATGACTTTCTCCTGATACATAATCCTTTGGTTCTATACGTTTTTGTCTTTGTATTATTTTAATATTATCTAATATTGAATTATACTCGCCTTGTTTTTTTACTTTGTAACCAGGCAATAGAGATTTATAACTACTATTTTCTTTATATAGATGTAGCCATTGATAAAGTGTTGTCTTGCTTATTGAACCTATAAA
>CALVEE010000117.1 GCA_944326495.1 Candidatus Gastranaerophilales bacterium
AATCCTTCCTGAACATGTTCGCCTTGATAAACGTCAAAGACTTCACAGCCTGTAAATACTTTGTTATCAATACCTTTTTTAACAACCTTGGCTAAATCATCCCATGTAGTTTCAGAAGGCACAATAACAGCCAAATCTCTTTGGACTTCAGGATATTGAGGAAGTTTCTTAAATCTCGGAATTCCCGGATTTACCGCATTTATAAACAAATCCAAATCCAGCTTGAATACATATGCATTCTGGTTCAATTTCATCTTATTCTTCAACTCGGGATGAATTTCACCGTAATATCCGACAATTTCAGGTTTTTTACCCAGTAGTGTAAGAACTGCCGATTTATAAGGGTGCATACACTTATGAGTTTCTGCAATCTCAGAATCAGCAAGAAGCTCAAATTTTATCCTTCTTGTAAGATTAAAATCTTCTAATATCTTATCTACAATACCTTTGACTGTATAGAAATCAACTTCACCCGTATTCTGCCATAAAGAATTCTGAATATTTCCCGTAATGACGCCTGACAAAATCTGGGTTTCTTTTACTCCCGGATTTTTTTCATCAGGCTCGGAAATTTTTACATAACTCCTTCCGATTTCATAAGCCCAGAAATCTTTCTGGCCGTTGTCGTAATTATATTTCAAGCATTGGAGAATGCTTGCCATCAATGTTTGTCTAAGCATTGTAAAATCTTCAGACGCCGGATTTTGGACATAAATGGCTTTATCTTTATTAAAAGATACATTAAACTGTTTAAGAAGCGGTTCGCCTATTAGAGAAGATGTCTGAATTTCGTTCAACCCTTCTCCTGACATAATATGCCTTACTCTTGAAATAACCTTTTCGGCGTGAGAGACTTCGGCAGTTGCTAATCTTGAAGGCAAAGTCGGCGTTATTTGATCATAGCCGTTAATCCTTGCTATTTCTTCAATCAAGTCGCATTCTCTCGTAACATCGTTGGCTCTGAAAGACGGTACCTCAACTTTGCAGGCAATTTCGTTTTTACCAAGAATTTTAAAACCGAGTTTTTCAAGAATAGACAAACATTTGGCAGGATCAATATCACAGCCTAAGAGTCTTTTAACCTGAGGATATCTTATTGTGATTTGAACAGGCTCTAATTCATTGACTCCCGTTTCTACCATGCCTTCAAACTTAGCGTCAGCATACTTTTCCAAAAGCTCAACAGCTCTTAAAAGTCCGGGTTTAACAGCTTCTATATCAATTCCTCTTTCAAATCTTGCACAGGCATCAGAGCGGTAGCCGACGCTTCTTGCACTCTTTCTGTTGCTTTGAGGGGTGAAATAAGCAGCTTCCAGGGCAATATTTTTAGTATTTTCATCAATCTCGGAGTTAGCTCCTCCAAATACACCGCCTAAGCATACCGGCTCTTTTTCTGTTGCGATTACAACAGTATCGCGGGTAAGCTTTCGTTCAACCTCATCTAATGTAACGAGAGTTTCGCCTTCTTCTGCGCGTCTTACGCACAAATATCCATTTAATTTATCCAAATCAAACGCATGAAGCGGGGTGCCGTACTCTAAAAGAACATAATTTGTGATATCAACGATATTATTAATTGCTCTAATACCGGATGAAACAAGCCTTTTTTGCATCCACTCGGGAGACGGTTTAATAACCGCATCTTTTATAATACCGATTGAATAATATTTGCAGACATCGTTATCTTTTATCTCAACCTTAAAATCAGCAGGGAAAGTTTCTCTTGAGGCGTATTCGAACTTCATCGGACGATTAAACAGAGCCGATAGTTCTCTTGCAACCCCGATAACAGACATTTCATCACCTCTGTTAGCAGTAGGTGCCGTATGGAGAATGTAATCCTTTTCAAAACCCAAAACATTTTCTACATTCAAACCCAGCCCGACATTAGGGAAAAGCCTGTTAAGGATTAAAATGCCGTCTTCTTCCTGATAGTTTCTATCAGCAACACCTAATTCGTCATCAGAACATAACATGCCTTGAGATTCAACACCACGGATTACGGCCGGAGTTAACTCAAACTGTTCGCCTGTTTTTCTGTCTAAAACTTTACTTCCGACAGAAGCGTAAGGAATAACCTGCCCGACTTCAATATTTTGAGCTCCGCAAACTACAGTTTTTAAACCTGAACCTGTATTTACGGTTACAAGATGCAAGTGGTCAGAATTCGGATGATTGTCAATCTTTTCAATCTTTGCGGTTATAATATTCGTAAATTTCGGTCTGACTTCTTCGACCTCTTCGACTTCTAAGCCGCTCATAGTGAGTTCATGCGCAACCTGCGCCACATCTAAATCACTTAAATCAACCAATTCATTCAACCAGTTTAATGAAATCTGCATAATTCCCTACCTCTCTGTAACTATTGAATTCATTATATAACAAAAGGTGAGGAATAGTAAACTTTTCTACCAAATTTTTGTAATGTTTAGATATATTAAACCTTAAAATATGGGGATAAAATATGTATAACTCATTGCATATAAAAGAATTGCCCCAATATCTTTAAATTCAATTATTCTATACATTTGTAAAAACTTTTTCAAATATAGATTTATCGATTTCATCAAAATTAGTTATGATTTTATCAACTTCTTTAATATTTTTATAAAATCCAACCGGCTCTAGAGAAGCAATAGCACATATTTTACCAATACCGGCAGCGCTTGCCGATTTTATTCCTGCTATAGCATCTTCTACAACAATACAATCACTTGGTTCCAGATTAATCTTCTTTGCTGCAATACGAAATATATCTGGAGCAGGTTTTCCAGGAATTTTGCCGTTGGAATATACTATTTTATCAACATCAAACCATCTTGCGAGATTAAACTCTTTTATATAAAATTCTACATTGTCCCACTCCGACATTGTTGCTATAGTCCTTGGGATATTCTCTTGTTTTAAAAACTCTAAAAATTCAACCGCACCGGGAGCAAGCTTAAAATTATCAGGATCATCCAAACACCTTTTTCGATATAATGCTTCCTTTTCTTTAGCATACTTTTCTACCATTTCTTCAGATGGTTTATGCCCTATTGCATATTCGATAATATCAGCATTTGTATGACCAAACATCTTATTGCGCATCTCTTCATCAGTAAATTCATACCCACGCAGCTCTTTTGAAAACTCACGCCAAGCCTCATAATGCAATTGAGAATCCCAAAATAAAGTTCCGTTGAAATCAAAAATAATACCCTTCATAAGTATTATTTTTACCCAAAATCTGTTATAATACAAGTATGAAAAAGTTAACGTGCGTATTAATAGCATTTTGT
>CALVEE010000118.1 GCA_944326495.1 Candidatus Gastranaerophilales bacterium
GGATACGGGCTTTCAAAAGAAGCGCCGGATTTGTATCAAAAAGTTGTAAAACAAGACGAAGAAGGTAATGCAATTGTTACTTTTTACGGCTTAGGAGATGAGCCTGTAGAGTTCAAAGTCAGCCGCGAATATATCCATAGAATGATTGTAAAACGTACTGCTATTGTTAATCACAATAACAATAAAGCGAATATGTACGGTAATGGTGAGCAAAATCTTTCAAATTATGGGAGTTCAGATCCGGATGCGATTGCTCTTGAGGCTGCAATGAGTATGTATGATAAAAAAATTAAGCAGGAGGAAGAAGCATACAGACAGCAGTTAGTAGATTATGTTAACTCTTCGACTCCAAACATTATTGAGAAACCTGATATTAGTAAATTAGCCCCGGGTATGAGTCAGGAAGATTGGAAGGAATTTTTTAATTATTATAAAAATTCCGAATCCGAGTATAAGAATCAGTTTTTATTTACCTCATTAATTGATGAAATGACGCCTGACGATATAGAAAATATGAGAACATATGTTGCTAACTCTACTCCAGCGGAAGTGGTTAAGCCGGATGTGAATAAGTTATCGCTAAGTTCAAAGTTATTTAACTATATTAAAAACTCGCATTCTGATACAATGGAAAAACCTGAATGGAAGCTTATTGGGAATAGAATAGGCGGTACGATTACTGGCGGCGGAGATCCGGGCAGGGGAGTGCAAGCTTTGGCTGGCGGAACATGTGAGAAGTATTACGGATACCATTATGAAGATGAGTATACCGAATTAACAAATGAAGAGCTGGCAAAGATAGAGCAAATACTTAAAGATAAACAGCCGGGAGATAAAAAAATATATTCCACCTCATTTAAGTCAGACGATAAAACTGTAATCAGCTCTCATGCATATTTTATCTCAAGAGTTGAAGGTAATAAGGTCTATCTTGTTGATCCGCACGATTCTAGCAGAGAAATTTCTTATCCTTTGAAGAAATTTTTGGGTAATTTCTCAGATTTAGCAGTAAATACTCTACCTGCCTGAATCTGAAACAACTTCAAACAATGCATTCACAACAACCGGATCCCATTTAACTCCGGCTTCCTCTTTGATTATTGACAGTGCTTTATCTTTATCCATAGCATTTCTGTAAGAGCGGTCGGATGTCATGGCAGTATAAGCGTCAGCTACAGCGATAATTCTGGAGCCGAACGGTATAGAATTACCCTTCAAGCCTTCCGGCTCGCCTCCGCCGTCCCAGCGCTCTTTGTGATAATGAATATAAGGAATTACTTCGGAGAGGAAGTTTATATTCATCAACAGGTTAACTCCGACATTCGGATGGTTTTGGAGTTTTTCCCATTCTTCTTTTGAGAGCTTGCCTTTATTAGTAAACAATGATTCCGGAAGCGTAATCTTCCCGATATTCTGTAAAAGTCCGGCGTAGTAGACCAAATCAGTTGTTTTTTCATTAAGCCCGAGCTGTTTGCAGAGCTTTTTAGAAAGGTCTGCGGTATTTTGAGAGTGCGCAACCTTATATTGGCCTTTTTCGTCCACAGCTTTAGCAAGTCTTTCTACAAACGCCTGCTGCTGAACGCCTAAATCTCCGATTAGAGCGGTAAGTTCTGCACGTTTATGCTGGAGTTCTTCGGCAAAAATGCTGTCCTGATTAATCAGTTCTTCTGTTTCTTCGATTGCTTTTTGAAGATGCAAAGAAGTGCCGAATAATCTTCCGATAGTTTCTAATAGTGCCATATACGGTTTTTTAATCATTTTTTCTTTATAATTTTCGATGACAACTACCCCGACAATATAAGCGTTATTGTGCATCGGAACAATTGCAAGTGATTTGACGTCATATTCCTTTAATTCATACTTAGGAATAAAATTATCTATCTTAGAAACATCTTTAACCTGTACTTTTTCTAAATCATTGAAGGCTTGAACAACAACGGATTTATCATCAGCAGAGTAGCCGAGTTTTTTAGCGTAGATATCTTCATCAAAATCGATTGATGAGCCGACAAGTCCGAGGATTTTGTTTTCCAAATTCAAGCCCTTGGTGAATTCTTGCGTAAGATATATATGGCAGGCATCAACGTCCAGAATTTGTGTAAGAGTTTTGGCAATAGAATTATAAACCACATATTCATCCTGCGAATTAAACCCTAAGACGCAAAGCGTATTATCAAGAGAATATATCGAGATTAATTCTTTAAGCTGTGATTTAAGGCGGGTTGTCTTATCCTTGACATCTTTCCCGATTTTATTTGCCAAATCTTCGGAAATCAAATATTCAGATATAAAGTCGCCCAGATTAAGCGCAAAGATTTCTTCTAACGGGTCATCTTCCATCAAATCAATTGAGCGGCTGAATAATGATGCACCTGATTCTTCTTTATCTGTCATAATATTCCTTCCTACAAAAGTACTCTTCTTATATTACATATAACGGCACAAATTTCAAAAACTTTAATGATTTTTACAAATTTTATACTTTAGTTGGAGAAAAGTTATACTTAATGCCGAAAATAGTGGGTTAAAGCGCTTCATATTTCGTAATATTACTGCATAAAAAATTTGTAAGCAGGTGTTTCTAATGCTTCTGCGATTAAAATAAATCTTTTAAAACTTGGAGTCTTTTTACCTCTCTCAATTTCGGATAGATAATCTTGTGAAATGCCCGTAATCTCGCTTAACTGTTCCTGTGTCAGTCCTTTTAGATTACGATATTTTTTGAGATTTTTAGAAAATAGGTCAATCGTGCTATTTACCATACCATAATTTTAGTGATATAGTTGGAATATTGTTACAGGCAAATAGCGCGACTGGAAGGAGGATTGTATGAAGTATAAAAACTCTGTTTATTATTCGAAATTCTAAATTTAAGAACAGTAGGTCAGGCAGTGCCTGACATTAACTCTTGCTCAACAATAACTTATAATTATATTATCTAAACAAACTGCTCTTTTAAATTCACTTTATAATTTTTTGTTTGTTCGTATTGTCAGCCCC
>CALVEE010000119.1 GCA_944326495.1 Candidatus Gastranaerophilales bacterium
TTTATGACCCGTCACATCCTGATGCTGATGAAGAGGGGTATGTAGATTTACCGAATATTAATCTCGTAGAAGAAATGGTCGGTATGATTTCCGCATCCAGAGCGTATGAAGCGAATGCTACAGTTGCAGAGAACGTTAAGACGATGATGCAGAGTGCGATGAATATTTAGGGAGTGATAGGTTATGGATTTTTCTGTTGGAATAAGCGAGTTTAGTACAAATTATACTAATTTAAATGCAATAGATGAATATAATAAATTCTTGCAGGGCAATGCTTCATTTGAGATGGAAAAGACTGCATTTGATGAAGAGCTGGAAAAAGCTTCAAAGAATTATCCTGTTAAGGATAAGCATGATCCGACCGGCTTAGGTAATTTTGCATCCCGGATGGGTAATGCGTTTTCAGAAAGTTTGAATGCGGTTAATAATAACAGGATTACGGCCGATAAAATGCAGGAAGATATTGCAATGGGCGGCTCTACCAATATCCATGATGCTATGATAGCAGCAGAAAAGGCGTCTTTAAGCATGCAAATGGCAATTCAGGTAAGAAACCGTCTAGTATCAGCCTATACAGATATTACAACAATGGCTATATAATTTTTTATTAGAATTAAACAGTGAAAACAAAATAGACAGGCAGTAAGAGTTATGGTAGTATAATTCTTGCAGGGTAAAAGATACCTTTTCGAAACGGAACAACCTACAACATAACTTAGAACTCGGGTTGGTTCCCGACTAGAAAGGGGGCAATATGAACGATTTCAATTTGACTTTATTATTAATCTTATTGATTTTAATCATATTAAAAAGTGGCACCCACCTAAAACGGTAAGCACCACTTAGAACTCTACAAGGTATCGGCTATCTTGGCAAGCTGCCACCCTGTACCTATATTATTTACTATAACCTCCTGTTTGTCAAGACAAAAGGATGAATTTTTATGGCTAGGGGTAAATGAGGTATGCCCAGCCGACAAACTCCATTCCCCTTGTAGTCTCACAAAAGAGTCGGACTTGGCGTAATAATATAGCCTTGTAGTTTAGATATGTCCGACGACAATATGTTCTTTTCTTTTTGGTTACTTTTTCAAAATAGACAGACAGTAAGAGTTATGGTAGTATAATTCTTGCAGGGTAAAAACAGCTCTTTCAAAAGGAAACCTACCACCAATCATAATTTAGTCTTCGGGTTGGTTCCCGACTAGAAAGGGGGCTGATATGGATAATTTCAATATAGCATTATTCTTAATCTTTTTGATTTTGTACATATTAAAAAGCGGCTCTTACCCAAAAAGATAAGAACCGTTTAGTCTTCTAAGAGCTGTCGGCAGTCTAGCAAACTGCCACCCTGTACTTATATTATTTACTATAATCTCCTGTTTGTCAAGGCAAAGGGATGAATTTTTGAGGGGTAAATGAGGTATGCCCGACCGACAAAACCCATTCCCCTTGTAGTTATACAAAAGAGTCGGACTTGGCGTAATAATATAGCCTTGTAGTTTAAATATGTCCGACGACAATATGTTCTTTTCTTTTTGGTTACTTTTTCAAAATAGACAGACAGTAAGAGTTATGGTAGTATAATTCTTGCAGGGTAAAAGATGCTCTTTTCGAAATGGAACAACCTACAACTATATTGTAGACCTTCGGGTTGGTTCCCGACTAGAAAGGGGGGCGATATGGAAAACATCAATTTAACGTTAATTTTACTTATATTGATACTATTCATATTAAAAAACGGCTCTCATCAAAATAGATAAGAACCGTTGACCTTCTGAGGGCATCTGGCAGTCTGGTAAACTGCCACCCTGTACCTATATTATTTACTATAACCTCCTGTTTGTCAAGACAAAGGGATGAATTTTTATGGCTAGGGGTAAATGAGGTATGCCCAGCCGACAAACTCCATTCCCCTTGTAGTCTCACAAAAGAGTCGGACTTGGCGTAATAATATAGCCTTGTAGCTTAAATATGTCCGACGACAATATGTTCTTTTCTTTTTGGTTACTTTTTCTTTTTAGTAAAGAAAAAGTAACGGCGGTAAGGGGAATTGAACCCCTGTTTGGAGAATGAGAATCTCCCGTCCTAACCACTAGACGATACCGCTTTATTAAATTTTCAGGCAGGCATGTGGTCTGAATAAATAACGCTAGACCAATCACCTTCAAAATAGCTTATTTGAGTTAGTGTACCTGTTTTTATAAGATTTTTAAACTGGTTTACCGGAGTCAATTCAAGAGTTTTCGCAAGAGCAGATTGAACCACATCCGGGGTTGTAACTACAATAATTCGGTTGCCTCTGTTTTCTTCAACCAGCTTGTCAATAACATCTGATATCCTTTTGTTAAAATCTTCCAAAGCCACCCCGCCTTTAGGTTTTTGAATAATAGCTTCCGGCCCGTATTGATCAAAAAAGTCCTCATATGAGCGTCCGCTCCATTCGCCGTGATTTCTTGCAGGCAAATCAATTGTAGTAATTTTCTTTTTAAAGAGTTTAGCAATAATTTGCGCGGACTGTGTGCATCTGGCAGAAGAGCTGGTGTAGATTGTATCATAAGCGACAGCTCGATTTGTGAGGTATTCGCAGACTTTTTCCATTTCTTCTTCGCCGAATTCATTAAGTTTAGGGTATTTTTCCGTATCACAGATAATACCATCCATGGTATGCACTGTAGCACCGTGCGTTATAAAAGTTATTTTACACTTACGTTTGAACATAAATTCTACCCTCTAGTGTTATTATAGCACACAAATAATATTCACAGCAAATTTAATTTTCATATTTTTAAATGATTGACTTTCTCAAAAAAATAATTAAACTGAACATGTACAGCTATATATAAACACAAGGAGATATATTATGGGCAAGCGATTAGACGGTTCTTCTTTATTTTCAGGAATAAACGCAGGTTTAACAAACTCGTTTACACTTTTATCAAGCCAATATGAAGATGGGTTGACGATTGAGAATTTAAATTCTGCGCTGACTAATACAAATATTACTAATACCGGCTATGGTGCTACGTTTGCTTCATATCTTACGAATAATTTTAACAGTGTCGACGCTAACCATGATGGTACAATTTCTGCAGATGAAATTCAAAAGTTGATGAATAATATGGCTACTCAAGGTCTGACAAGAGAGCAGATTATGTCGCTTGGAGCTTCTTCGGGGCTTAGTACTTCTTTGCAGGAAACTGTTTTAGCTCATTTTGATGATATTGATGCAAACAAGGACGGCAAAGTTACTAATCAGGAGATAAACGCATATGGTGTTACTTCTGAAATAGAAAAGCAAAAAATTGAGGACAGAAACAGGATAGTTAATAATATGTCTTTGTTCTATGGAGACGATATCCAGGAATACGAAGGCAGTATGATGGATTATAGATATCTGGACGATGAAGAAAATTCTTAATCCTCTTCTTTATGCGGTTCAATAGGTTCTGGTTTTGTCATAACACTTATAATGCTTAGGATTACCATAATTAATATTAGAACAGCAATGTATATAAAATAATTCTTTAACGTTCCGGTAAAATAAGTAGCGACAGCACCTCCGACTATTGCAACAGAGGTTAATATAGCAACTGTTTTCTTCTGAGAGAATCCGGCTTTCAAGAGTTTATGATGAATGTGTTCCGCATCAGCTACAAAAGGTGATTTCCCCTTCATAATCCGTCTAAGGCTTGAATAAGTAATGTCCATAATCGGTACAGCAAGTACAAGAAACGGGAGTAATACCGCAAGTGCTGCACCCTTCATAACTCCTGCAATAGATAGAGTTGCAAGCAGAAATCCTGAAAAAAGCGCGCCTGAATCACCCATAAATATTTTTGCAGGATTAAAGTTATATGTAAGGAATGCAAGCATAGAACCTGCAAGTATAAACGCAATAAGAGCGGTTATCGGCTGTGCCGGAGTAACAGCGACTGCTATAAGGGCTAAAGTAATGGAGCTTACTGTAATTACAGAGCCTGCAAGTCCGTCTACTCCGTCAATAAAATTAACTGCATTTGAAATCCCGACAATCCACAAAAGTGTAATCGGGTAAGAGAATACTCCGAGATGTATAACCCCTCCGAACGGGTTAAAAATAGTATCAATCTGCACACCCAGCAGGTACACAATTGTTGCAATTGATAACTGTATGACCAATTTAAACTTGGCATCGAGATTATAAACATCATCAACAAGCCCTAAAAGAAACATTAAAGAACCGCCCAATAGAATTCCGGAAAGCAGGCTGCCATAAGGGTAATAGCTCAATAATACCAGAAACAGGAACGTAAGCATTGCGCTTGACCATATTGCAATTCCGCCTAAGCGCGATATTGGAAGCTTATGAATTTTCCTTTCGTTCGGCAAATCAACTAAGCCCTCTTTTTGAGAAAATTCAATTACCATGGGTACAATAAAAACCCCCAGCAGGTAAGAAATAAATGCGCCTATTATATGTGCTTGTGTTAACTTGATTATAATTGTCCTAACCTCCATACAACGGGTATTTTTTACACAATTTAAGCGACTCTTCTCTTAACTGTGTAAGTTTTTCTTCGTTATCAGAATTCGTTATCGCTTCTGCGATAATTCTTGCAGTTTCTCTCATATCCTCTTCTTTAAACCCTCTGGTTGTCATAGCGGCAGCACCTAATCTGATACCGCTTGTTACAAACGGGCTTTGCGGGTCGTTCGGAACAGTATTCTTGTTAGCTGTAATTCCGACTCTTTCAAGAACATTTGCCATGTCTTTTCCGGTCTTGCCGGTTTTTCTCAAATCCAGAGTCATAAGATGGTTTTCGGTCATTCCGCCTACGATTTCCATCCCGTTATCAATAAGCCCTTGGGCCATTGCTTTTGCATTTTTGACAATCTGTTTTGCGTATTCTTTGAATTCCGGTGAGAGTGCTTCTTTTAGAGCAACCGCTTTTCCTGCAATAATATGCTCTAAAGGCCCGCCCTGAATTCCGGGGAACACAGCTTTATCTATTGTCTGGGCATACTCTTCATCACACATAATAATTCCGCCTCTAGGCCCTCTAAGCGTTTTATGTGTAGTTGTTGTTACTATTTGAGCATATCCTGCCGGTGACGGGTGAACACCGCCGGCAATAAGTCCTGCAATATGAGCGATATCTGCAAGCAGAATTGCGCCGGCTTCGTCTGCAATTTCTCTAAACTTTTTAAAATCAATGATTTTAGAATAGTTGCTTGCTCCGCATATTATAAGTTTGGGCTTATGCTCTAAGGCCTTTTTTCTAACATCTTCATAATCAATATTTCCGTTTTCATCAACGCCGTAGCTTTTTACGTCAAAATACATTCCTGAAAAATTAACCGGAGAGCCGTGGCTTAAGTGTCCGCCGTTTGATAAGTCCATACCCAATACTCTGTCTCCGCTTTTTAAAAATGCTGAAAAAACGGCCATATTTGCCTGTGCTCCGGAGTGCGGCTGAACATTTGCATGAGCCATGTTGAATAATTCGCAGGCTCTTTTTTGTGCCAATTCCTCTATTTTATCAACAACCTCGCATCCGTTATAATAACGTTTGTGCGGTTTACCTTCTGCATATTTGTTGGTTAAAACGCTTCCGCAAGCCTGCATTACAGCCGGAGAGGTAAAATTTTCGCTTGCAATAAGCTCAATTGTGTTCTGCTGTCTTTCTAATTCTTCTTCTATATATCCTGCAACCTCAGGATCGGTTATTTTTACTTTATCTAAATTCATATATCCCCCTCCTACCTTTTGATTTTAATTATATGCGAAAAATAAGCTAAAAGTAAAGGGCGGGCTTTTTTATCTAAAAAAGCCCGCCCTTTGAATTTTTACTTAAACTTCTGCTTTTGAACCTTCTTTCTTTTCAAAAACAATCTTATCGTCGACTAATTTAAGAAGAATTGTATCACCCGGCTGGTAAGCATTCGTTAAGATTTCTTCCGCAAGCTGGTCTTCTATCTTCTTCTGGATTAATCTTCTCAAAGGTCTTGCGCCATAAGCTTCGCTATAGCCGTCTTTTGCAAGATAATCCTTAACTTCATCCGTTACTTCGATTGACAATTCGCGCTCTGAAAGACGCTTGAACAGGTCTTTCATCATCAAATCAACAATTTCTCTGATTTCTTCCTTGCTCAGGTGAGAGAATACGATAATATCGTCAATACGGTTAAGGAACTCCGGTCTGAATGCCTTTTTAAGTTCTTCATTAACAGTTTCTTTGAGTTTTTCGTATTTATCTTTCTTCGCATCATCCGCAGCAGAGAAGCCTAAACGGCCTTGAGTTGTAATCATGCTTGCGCCGACATTTGAAGTCATAATAATTACCGTGTTTTTGAAATTAATATGACGTCCTTTGGCGTCAGTCAAGCGCCCGTCGTCAAGGATTTGGAGCATGATATTAAATACATCCGGATGAGCCTTTTAGATTTCACCAAAAAGAATAACTGCATAAGGCTCTTTCCTTACAAGTTCGGATAACGGTCCACCGTCATCATATCCGACATATCCCGGAGGCGAACCGATAAGTTTTGCAGTAGAATGTTTTTCCATAAATTCTGACATATCTACTCTTATCATATTATCTTCGCTTCCGAAAATTGCTTCTGCCAAGGCTTTTGCAAGTTCTGTTTTACCGACACCGGTAGGGCCGCAGAATATGAAACTTCCTATCGGCCTGTTAGGTGATTTTAAACCGACTCTTGCACGTCTTATTGCTTTAGAAATAGCGGTAACTGCATCACTCTGTCCGATAACTCTGTTATGAAGAGTTTCTTCAAGTTTTAATAATCTTTCAGACTCGCCTTCAGTTAGTTTTGTTACAGGAACGCCGGTCATAGTTGCAACAACTTCTGCAACATCTTCTTCTGTTACAGTCGGTTTATTTGCGTCATTCTGGCGTCTCCATTCTTCTGAAACCTCGCGAATTCTATCTTTCATATTAGCTTCATCATCACGGAGTGCAGAAGCGCGCTCAAATTCCTGATTTCTGATTGCGTCCTCTTTGTCTCTTATGATTTCTTTGAGTTCTTTTTCAAGCTCTTTACCTTCCGGAGAAAGCGTGCAGACTTTTAATCTGACTTTTGAGCTGGCTTCATCAATTACGTCAATCGCTTTATCCGGTAAAAATCTGTCGTTTATATATTTGCTTGATAATTTTGTAGCCGCAACGATTGCATCATCAGAAATTATTAAGTTATGATGCTCTTCATATTTAGGCTTAAGCCCTCTTATAATCTCGATTGTTTCGTCAATAGACGGCTCTTCAATAATTACCGGCTGGAAACGTCTTTCGAGAGCAGAATCCTTTTCGATATATTTTCTGTACTCGTCAGATGTTGTAGCACCAATAACCTGAATTTCGCCTCTTGAAAGAGCCGGCTTCAAAATATTAGCTGCATCAATTGCGCCTTCAGCGGCACCTGCTCCGATAAGAGTATGCATTTCATCGATTACAAGAATTACATTACCTGCCTGACGGATTTCGTCCATAATCTTTTTTAAGCGTTCTTCAAATTCGCCGCGGTATTTAGTCCCAGCAATCAAAAGCCCCATATCAAGCTGGATAATCTTTTTATTCTCTAAGATATCAGGAACCTCATTATTAACAATTCTAATGGCAAGTCCTTCTGCTACAGCTGTCTTACCGACTCCCGGCTCGCCTAACAAGACCGGATTATTTTTTGTTCTTCTTGCAAGAATTTGAATAACACGTTCAATTTCTTTTTCTCTGCCTACAACAGGATCGAGTCTTAATTCAGAAGCAGCAAGTGTTAAATCTGTACCGAATTCATCAAGACTTGGTGTTTTGACTTTGCTGGCAGACGAGCTTGAAGATGATGATGAGCCGACACCTGAAGATGCTGTCTGCGGTTTTGAGTCGCCAAGCATTTTAACAACATTGCTTCTTACTTTATTTAAATCAACGCCGAGATTTTCCAGCACTCTTGCGGCAACGCCTTCGCCTTCTCTTATCAAACCTAATAACAGGTGTTCTGTTCCGATATAATTATGACCGAGCTGTCTAGCCTCATCCCACGAAAGCTCCAGAACCCGTTTGGCTCTTGGAGTAAACGGGATTTCAACCGCAACAAAACCCGAGCCGCGGCCAATGATTTTTTCAACTTCAACTCTTGCATCTTTAAGGTTAACCCCCATAGATTTAAGGGTTTTAGCGGCAATTCCTGTTCCTTCGCCGATTAAACCGAGCAGTATCTGCTCTGTTCCGACAAAGTTATGCCCAAGTCTCCTTGCCTCCTCTTGAGCAAGCATTATAACCTTTATAGCTTTCTCTGTAAAACGTTCGAACATTTATAAAATACCTCTTCTTATATAAGTATATATTACAAAAAATTTACATTATTTTCAAGAGGGCTGGGGAAAATATATTGGGGCAAATACATTTTGAATAAATATATTTTTGCAGCGTACGTCTTCCAGCTATGCATCCCGGTAGTGTATTGCTTTTTGTCGGTTATTATTGGGCAGGCCTAACCGACTTTTATCGGCAGGGAAGAGATATTCTGTGCATGGCGCCTGTCCCCCTTTCTTTTTGAGTACTAGTGCTTGTAAGGAGAGGGAATAGTGTAGCGTTCCTTCCCTTGAGGGTGCTGGCTCCCAGCTTGTAGTGTCCCTTCCCTTTTGAGGGAAGGCTAGGATGGGTGCTTTCCCGCAAGGGGAATCTAAAAATATTCATTAAATTTTAACTTCTCCTAAACTCCTAAACCACTAAACTTCTAAACTCTAATCAGCACCCACCCCAACCCTCCCTCAAAAGGGAGGGAGCCGCGCCAAGCTTGTAGCATTCCTTCCCTAATGAGGGAAGGAACTTATAACAATATTATTTTATATTCGGGAAAGCATAAATTACACCTTCGTTACTGCGCCAGCGCATATAGCCGGTTTTGGGCGTCTGGTCAATATCCACGACAGATACAAGAGCCCAGTTCCCGCGTACTGCTGTAAGCCGGATTTGTTTTACATAACGCAGTTTCCCAACATTCTGCGACAAATCTTCGCTCTTTGCATGCAGCACTTCAATCTCGTCCGGCGTGTCTTTTAAAAGCCTTAGACCGTATTTGCGCCCGTACATATTATAAAAACTCAACCAGGGTAAGAATTGAAACCTGTCCT
>CALVEE010000120.1 GCA_944326495.1 Candidatus Gastranaerophilales bacterium
GGCAAAAGTCCGTCAGCTAAAAAACTGTAATCAAATTTATGCATAATAAAACCGCCTTAAAAAGAATTATCTGCATATATTTTAGCAGATTATATGCAGATAAGCAAAAAGAACTGCACATAAATAAGACGTTTTATGTGCAGAAAAAGATGATAAAGCTATGTAAATTAAAATTTAATCACTGTTTAAATTTTCTATAATTGTTATTTCAGAATCTGATAAATTATATAAACGATAGATATTTTGGTCAATAATTTGCATTAATTTTACCCTACATTCTTTATTTTGTTTATCTAATTTTAAAATCTCTGTTACAGCGTTTACAACATTATCACGTATTTCAGGTGTAGGTTCTTTTATTGGTATTTCTTCTAAAGGTTTACCATATAATTCTAATGATTTGCCTTTTAGTTTACCGCGTTTAAGAAGCCATACGTACATTAACTTTGAATTTAACAACCCTAATATATATTTTGGCGGAAAGGTTTTGTAATATTCATCTTTTATTACTGTTATCATTATATCGGATTGTTCAAAGTAATGTTTTGTTTCAAGTGCAAATATGTTGCTTAACGCACGTCTGGAATTAACTATTTTTTCTTGTGCATTAAGAATTTTTATGGAACGTTCTCTATGAAGAGCATACCAAGGATAATTTTCATTGTATGTGGTAAGTCTTTGCTGCAATAGAGGCTTAAATTGTTGTAAGTAAGATAAAATATTCGGTATTTCTGAAATAATAGTTTCTCTTGTTATGTATAAAACATATAGCTCATCGTTATATTCAATACAGTATTTTGAAATTTGGCCATTTTTATATACTGGTTTAACGTATTTAGCCTTTTCTAAATCTGTAAGATTTAAAGACGCTAACTCTTCTTTAGTGAGTATAAAAATACCCTTACCCTTTGGTAAATTTAAAGCAAATTTAGTTTGATGAGCATCCGTATATTTGTCTGCACCTGAAACAATGCCTTGTTTAATATGGGCAATGTTTTTTAATAGTAATGTAGTATCAGATATTTTTGTAAGAATAACGTTAGCTGGATCAGTATTTTCGGTAGTGCAGCCTGATATTCTAAGATAATACTCATCCCCTTCATAAAGGTCAGTTTGCTGAATATAGTAATTTTCTATAAATTCATTTTTATCATCGAGGTTGTATAAAAATTCTCTTAACAAATTGCTGTTGGCAATACCAGTATGTTTACAAATAGAATTATGTGCAGTTATATTTTGAGAGTGGTTTTTAGTAAGCATAGTAATCATATTATGCTGACCAAGTGCAGATTCAAATACTTTTAATTCATTAAGATTTATCATTCTGCGTATTTGGGTACGCTCTTTAAAATCTTTACGTAAAATTTTTCCGCCGAATGCAGTTGGATAATAATTTGTGGTAATAAAATAAATTTCAGCATTTTCGTTGCCTATATCAATCGCTTTATGGAAAAAGAAATAGAATAAGTCCATTTTCCCACAATAATATTTATGCCCGAATTGGGTTGCGGCAATAGGCCTAAATAATTCTTTATTACCTTTTTCACCAACATATGGAGGGTTGCCAATTACTACATCAAAGCCACCTTTCTCACGGAATACTTTAGCAAAATCAAGCTGCCATAAAACGTAAGGTTTTGAAGCCATTTTTTTACTTTCGCGGTATTTTTCTATTTGTTCTTCTGTGCAGCCGCGCATTTGCAGCATAATAATTTCATCACGCAGGTATTCTATATCCGCTTTTAATTGTTTCTTTTTATTCGTATTATCGCAGCGGTATAACTCATCTTGTTTCTCAATAAGTTTTTTAATAATAGTATCAATTTGTGATTGCGCGGTTTCAATTTGTGTATTTACTGTTGTATTGCCTAAAAGTTCACTTTCGTTAATAAGCTTAATGCCTGCAATTTCGTCAATTAAGCTGTTGCCGCATAAAATGTTGCATTCAAGATTAGGCAGCGGCAGAGGGTTGCGGTGACCATCTAAATCACTTTCTGCTTTGGGGTTGATTTCATCATCAATTACTAAAGATAACCATAAGCGCAGCTGAGCGATATCAACAGCAGAGGGATCTATATCCGCAGCAAAAATACAGTTGCGGATAGTTTCATATTTTAAACGCCACGGTGCTCTGTCAGTTTGATACATCATGCGATTTTCGTAAGCATTTTGTGTAATAGCTTTGTAAGCAGATATATTTTGTCTTGCTCTTACAATTTCGTTAAGCATACCAAGCGGAAAGGCACCGGAGCCAACTGCTGGGTCAGCAACACGAATGTTCTGCAAAGCTTTATCCATATCGTCAAGGCGGTTTACAGTAACTTTACCGGTTTCGTCCATTAAAAACAATTCTTTGGAAATTAGCAGACTATTGTAAAGAAATTTTGCTTTAGCAGTATCTTCGTCCTTCATTAAATCGCCGTACAGTATAAAATTACGGATGGGATGTTCATCAATCTGCAAAGCGTTGGTTAAATAATTGACAAGGCTTTCCTGGCACATATAGTGTACAATTTCACGCGGTGTATAAAACGCACCTTTAGATTTTCTGTCCTGTACTTCTAACAGGTTTTCAAAGACTTTGCCTAACATTTCCGGGTCAATAGCAACTTCACGTTCTAAAGGTTCATCTTCGCTTATGGTAAAGTTATACCTGTCAAAAATATCTAAAATACCGTTTTTATCTTTATTAGAAAACAATTCATTTTTAATACCAAAATTGTTATACTTCCATTCGTAGCCGTCAATGGGCTCAAACAAGCCGCCGGATAAAAATGGTATACGGCAGTGTAATGCCGGACAATATCCTTGTTCGCCGCGATTTACGTTTAGTGCGTCATAAAATAAAGGCTCTAATAAATCATCAAAAAAGTTAAGCTGACGTTTTTCGGCTAATTCAAATAATTTGCGCATAAAGTTATGCGGTCCGCTACCCCATGGTTTTCCTTTAACGCAGGTTGCCAAAACAGCTTCGTCTTCATCGCTGATACTATTTAGACCGCTGTTTGTAACACGATACTCGCCGCTCTGCATAGGACGGTAAACAATTGGTATAAGTTCTCTTGATTTACTGCCTCTGGCAAAAAAGGCATCTTTATATTCTTTTTCATTTAAAGTATCAGGCCATGCTTTAACGCCAAGCCAGCCTTTTTTCTGTAAAAAGTATAAAAAGACAATTTGTCCAAGCAATTTTTTGGCAAATTGCGCGGCAGTAAAGTTGTGCTGCTGTGCTTCGATTTTAAAGTGTTCATTACTTTCAAGCTGTTCACGAAGTTGGTGAAATTTTTCGCAGTAAAGTTTAAAAAATTCGTCTGTAACTTTTTCAACGCTGAAAATTTCTTCCAGTTCATCAAGTGTAATGTGATTATCGGCAGTTGTGATAAGAAGTTTATTGAAACGGCTTAACGCTGTATGGCAAGGTTCATTTTCACCGACAAGATATGAATAACGCTTGGCAGGAGTTAGTTTTTCAGTAGTTTTAAAGCCGGTAGTACTAAATTGTATTTCATAATCAAGGCGCACAAACGAGAGCCTCCATTTAGGCTCATCTTTTGTGTAAAAAGCTATAATTGCTGCATCGGCGTTTCTTTTTTCTATTAAATTTTTCGCAAAACTGCGCTGTGTACTACGCGCATTTTCTACATAAGTTTGCTTTTGTAGTTCTACTGCTGCAACAATCAGATTTTTGTTATCGGAAGTTTTATAATTTGTTATATAGTTATAACCGTTTATGTGCGACTTAAAATTACTCTTTTCTTCAACATATAAATCAGAAGTACCAAAAGAAATACCTGCAAAAAGTTCGCTGATAAGCTCTTTATAATTTTTCAAATCATATTTGCTTTGCAAAATGTTTTCTATTTTTTGAAGCGTTGCGTTCATTTGTTAATACCTCCTTTAAGATAGCAAGATAAAATCACTTGTTTTTGCCCCTCGACAAGAGGTGTTTTGCTTTTTTGCTTTTTAAAATAATCGGGAGGTACGAGCTTGATAATTTCAAAATACAACGCATATATAAAAGCTTGTATATCAGAAATTGATTTAGTTTTTAGTTCTTTTTCTTTTTTTAGAATTTCTTTTGAAATTTTTATAGGGATTTCGCCGTTTTGCCATAATTCAAGCAATCTATCAATAGCTCTGTCTTGCTCATCAGTAAAGCCGGAGCAATTATTTTTAATAGCTTTTAATAGTTTAATAACCTGTTTATCTGTTTTGGCGGAGCCTGTTTTTGGCACGTCAAAGTTTTCTTCTTCTGCAAGCATTGTTTCAAAGGCAGTGTCGTTTTCTTCAAAATGTTTGTAATAATGGTCTGATACAGGAATTCTTTTAGTATCAGGCTCTGATTGGATAAGTTCAATTGCTTGAAGGAAAGTAAGCTGTTTTGCCTTATAACCATCGCTAATAAAGAAAGTTTTTAAAGCACCTTTGCGTATAAAAGTTATAGTAGATGTTTTTTCGATTTGCGGTGATATTTTACCGGTTTTAGCTTTGCGCGGCAGGTGTTTGATTACATTAAAAAGAGAAGGTTCATTATCTCTAATCTGGCGTATAATAGCAAGGTAGGCGAGTTCTGGGGTACTGCTTTCTTCTTCCTCATCAAGGTTAGAATTTAATGCAGAAAATAATTTTTGTGAGGTAACTTCTTCGTCATCAGAAAGGTATTTAAAATCTTCGCCAAGTGTATCGTGAAATATCTGGAGTTTTTGTAAAATAAGTTCTTCTAATGGTAGTTCGTTTTTACTTTGTGATGTCGGGAAAAAGTTAAAAACATAAATACGCTCGTGCTCGGTACCGACGCGGTTAATACGTCCTACACGCTGCATTATTTTTGTTGGGTTCCACGGCAGGTCATAGTTAATAAGTACATTAGCTCGGTGCAGGTTTATGCCTTCTGATAAAACATCTGTTGTAATCAGCAAATCGTATTTATCGTTATTTTTGTTTTTAAATTTAGGATTAAAGCTTTCTTCAATTTCTGTTTTTAAAGCACTGCTGCTTTGCCCACTAAAGTAAATAATTCTGTCTTGGTAAATATCTTTTAAATTTTCGTATAAGTATTGGGCTGTTTCAGTAGATTCAGTGAAAACAATGGCTTTTTTGTCTTTTATCAGTGTTTCGTTAGTGAGTTTATATTTAAACTCGTTAAGTTTTGGGTCTGTTTTAATACGTGACCATATCCACTGCAATGTCTTTAATTGAGAAAGGTCGGTTTCCAAATCTCGCAGAAATTGTGATGTAAATTCGTCTGTATCAAATTCCATTACTTCTTCCTGTTCGATTAACTGCATTAATTTTTCTGTATCGCCGTCATCAAGCAAATCGTATACATTCACTTTTTTGCTTATGTATACTTTGCCTGTTTTAGCCATTTCTATAAACTTGTTATAAGATTCCGTAAATCTTTCTAATGTACACTTAAAAGCATAAAAACTACTTTCCAAGCGTTTTATTAAAATACCTTTCATAAAACCGCCCAAGTTATGTTGCGCGGCAGACATGGAGGCAAGTTTCTTTTTATCTTTTAAGTATAATAGCGGTGTATAACGCGCATATTTAAAATCTTTAATAATACTAATAGTTTGATTAAAAGCATCGTCGGTGTTTTCATCAAAAATATACGTTATTTTCTTTGGTGTACCGACTTTAGGAAATACAAGTCCTTGTTTAGCCAAATCATCACCATAATATTTTTTTATTTCACTTCTTGTACGGCGTATCATAATTTCGCGGATAAGTTTATCGCGAATGATTTCGGAATTTTGGCGTATTTGCTGCATGTATGCTTCAGAACCTTTTATTTTATTGCGCAGTTTTGCCCTTAAATTGGCAAAAAAACCTTCTAAATTTTTAACGCCGTTAATAGTACCATTGTGTTTGGGTTGAAATAAATAAAGTTGTGTCTCAATATCGCTGGTGTAGTTGTTAATAGGCGTAGCAGAAATTAAAATTACCTTTTTGCCGCGGCAAATTTGATGCAGGGCTGTAAAGGCTTCTGTTGAAGCATTGCGAAAACGGTGTGCTTCATCTACAAAAACATAGGTGTACTTATCTATACCTTTGGCAATTATTTTATCCAGTTTGCCAAGGGATTCTACGTCATAACGCGATACGCCAAATTCCTGTAAAACACTGCGCCAGTAATCTACCAGTACAGGAGGGCAGACTATAAGTTTATAGGTATTACGGTTAAAACTGTTGGCAAGCATAGCACAGATATAAGTTTTGCCCAAACCAACAACATCAGAAATAAACACGCCGTTATACGCGTGTAATTTTTGCCTTGCCTGCATAACTGCGTCAAGCTGGTATTGCAAGTGCATATATCCTTCTGGCAATAAGGTATCAAAATTTTCTTTATCGGTGTTTAATTCTTCTTTAAAAAATTCATAAAGTGTTTTTAAATACAACTGATAAGGGGTTATATCATCACGCAGCCAAGTTTTTTGCTCGGCCGCTTCAAGATAGGTATCACGTATATCAATGCTTTGTGCCCAAAGTTCTTCAAATTTTTGCAGTGCAAACTTTACATCAGGAGCGTCTTTTAGTTCAACATTAAACTCAAGGTTATCTATAAGCCCTGCCTGTGAAAAATTGCTGGAGCCGGTTATAACGCAGCCAAACATATCAGGAACTTTTTCAGGATTTTTTCTTAAAATGTAAACTTTAGCATGAATAGGGTTTTGCGTATAAAGGCGCATTTCGAGTTTACCTGTTTTTAACCATTCAATAAAAATGCGTGCGCCTTTTTCGATAGTTGGGCTTGCGTCTGCTTCTTCAAACTCGTTTTGTATTTCTTCACTGATAATTTTTTTACTTTCTTTTTCAGGAACGCCGATAAATTGTGCTTGCATACTGCTGCGGTCAATGATTTTAACAGTAAAATGGTCTATGTTTAAGCCTACGAGTATACGGATTTTTTCAACATCTTCAAGTGATGGATACATTTTAAAGAATCCGCTGGAACGGAAGTAACCAACAAGAATATCGAAAAATTGTGTATTGCTTTTTAATATTGCAGCGAAGCGATTGTATAAATCACGGTTTTCTTCGTTTGTAAAAAATTTTAAATCAGTATTCGCCATGCTTCTCACCCTTCTAAAACACCTGACCAAAAAGTGTACTTTATTGTAATTATATCAATTTAAAATGAACATCACAATATCTTTGATTTGCTGATTTTTTCTCACTTAATCTTCTGTAACAGACACCTAAAGTTTTCTTATAATAATGTACACATTCCTGCAAAAAACAGTTTTGCAAGAATGTTGTACTTTTTGTAGTTTTAAGCATTATTCCGGCAATTTTAAATTAAGGCTGATTACCATACGATATTTGCTGAAAGCAAAATAAAAAAACTCCCGCCAAAGCGGGAGCCTGTTACTGTATTTATAATGCTGCGGAAACGGTATAACAAGGATATTTAGTTAAATATTTTTATTCAAGGTCTAACTGAAATTTAATTGCTTCCTGAATTTGAGTAATGTATTCAATATCTGTAATTG
>CALVEE010000121.1 GCA_944326495.1 Candidatus Gastranaerophilales bacterium
CGCCGGGACGTGAAGCATATCCGGGTGATGTATTCTATCTTCACTCAAGATTGTTAGAAAGAGCTGTTAAGCTTAATGACGAACTTGGCGGCGGAAGTATTACAGCACTTCCTATTATTGAAACTCAAGCAGGTGACGTTTCAGCTTATATTCCAACAAACGTAATCTCAATTACGGACGGTCAGATATTCTTGGAATCAGCACTGTTTAACTCTGGTGTAAGACCGGCAATTAATGCAGGTATTTCGGTTTCACGTGTAGGCGGTGCGGCTCAGACAAAGGGTATTAAGCAAGTTGCCGGTAAACTTCGTCTTGATTTGGCTCAATACAGAGAATTGGAAGCGTTTGCTCAATTTGCGTCAGACTTAGACCCTGCTACTAAGAAGCAACTTCTAAGAGGTCAAAAGTTGATGGAAGTTTTGAAACAGCCTCAATATAAACCGCTTACTGTTGCACAGCAGGTAACAATTCTGTTTGCAGTAAACGAAGGTTACTTAGATGAAATCGATAATAAGAAGATTGCAGATTATAAGACAGGTTGGTTTGAGTACTTTGAAGCTAATATGCCTGATTTAAGCAAGGCTTTGAATGAAGGAGCTAAATTGTCTGATGAAGATATGAATGCTTTAAGAAGCCAGCTTGAAGCTTACGGAAAGACTTTATAGTAAGGAGTGTATTTATGAAATGCTATAATCACCATGATAGAGACGCTTTTGCAGTATGCAAAGCCTGTGGGAAGGCTTTATGCCTTGAATGCGCCGAAGAATATAAAGATTTTTATATTTGCAAAGACTCTCCGTCTTGCAGGCATGTTGCTGATGTAGAGTATGTAAATTATTTTAAGGATAATTCAGAAGGTGCATGGATGTTTAATAGAATTGCATTTATGCTTATTGGTGCTTTTCTGTTCATCTACGTGATTGTAAAATCATTCATGTTCTTTATGATACCATGTCCGCTTTTAGAGACTGTATTGTTAATATTGCTTGCAATACTTCTTATAAAAAAGGGTATGGATTTGAAGTTAAAATAAATAACTTTCTTTCGCACAATGAAAATAAAAAATGGAAAATCTCATACAAATTAAGAACTTAATATATGAAATAAGAGGTTATAAGGTAATGCTCGACAGCGACCTTGCAGATTTGTATGGAGTTCCGACAAAAAGGCTGAATGAGGCTGTAAAACGTAATATTACAAGATTTCCAAGTAATTTTATGTTTCAGTTAAATGAAGAAGACCTTTTAGACTTGAGGTCGCAAATTGCGACCTCAAGTTCAAAGCACGGTGGTCGTCGTTATATGCCATATGTCTTTACCGAACAGGGTGTGGCAATGCTTTCAAGCGTTTTAAACAGCGAAAAAGCTATTCAGATAAATATACAAATCATGAATACTTTTGTGCAGATGCGGCAATGGGCTATGGAGAATAAGGATTTAGCAAGGCGTGTTGCGGAATTAGAAAATTGTTTTATAGAGCATTGTAAAGACAATAAAACAGATATGAGAGAAATCTATGAAGCAATAGATTTATTGATGGATAGGACAAAACCTGCAAAAATAGGGTTTAATACAGAGGAAAAATAGAATGCCAAACACAAAAGATATAAAAAGCAGAATTTCAAGCGTTCAGAATACTAAAAAGATTACAAAAGCAATGAAGATGGTTGCGGCAGCAAAAGTTAAGAAAGCTGAAAGCACTGTAAAAGCTGCACGTCCGTTTGCTGAAGAGCTTATGGTTTTATTCAGAAAGATGCTTGCAACAGTAGGTGAAGAATCTGCCTCGGGTTTGAAAGTCGAAAGAGGGCTTGATAATTATCCTGAACTTTTGAGAGAAAGAGAAGTTAAATCAGAAGGGCTTCTGGTTATAACTTCTAATAAGGGTTTGGCTGGGGCTTATAACGCAAATGTAGTGAAAGCTGCGCTAAAGCGGGTTAGAGAGAATGCTGAAAAGGGGATAAAGACTGTAATTTATCCTGTAGGACAGAAAGCAGTTTCGGCTTTAAAGCATAAAGCTGGCGATTACGAGCTTAAGAAGGGTTATATAAGTGTTGCCAACGATCCGACAGCTACAGGGGCAAATATTATAGCGGAAGATATAGCAGAAGATTTTGTTAATGGAAATATTGACAGAATAGATATTATAACAACACGTTTTAATAATATGATGTCTTATAGTGTACAGGATTGGGAAATTCTTCCTGTAAAAATAGAAAAAGCAGAAACACATGAAATAGATCCGGTTATGGAATTTGAGCCGTCACCGCATAGTGTTTTACAGCAGCTTGTTCCTATGTATATTTCAAATACTATTTATCAAGCGCTTCTTGAAGCAAACGCAAGTGAGCTTGCGTCCCGTATGACAGCGATGTCCGCTGCTTCAAATAACGCGGAAGAAATGATAAATACTCTGACAATTGACTACAATAAAGCTCGTCAAGCTGCAATTACTCAGGAGCTTGTAGAAATTGTTTCAGGTGCGCAGGGTGTAAAAGGCTAAGGAATTTAGATAAGCATTGCGCAATAATCAGCTATCGGACATGCAGCGCAATTTGGTTTAATAGGGTTGCACACATTCTGCCCGTGGGTTACAAGAAGAGTATTTATATCTATCCAATATTTTACGGGGAGTTTTTCCCTTAGCGCAAATTCTGTTTCTTCCGGATTTCCGGTTTTAATATAGCCGAGCCGGTTAAAAATTCTATGAACGTGAACATCAACACAGATTGCAGGTTTATTAAACCCTCTTGATAATACAAGGTTGGCGGTTTTTCTTCCGACTCCGTTAAATTTTACCAAATCTTCTATCTCATCCGGAACCTTACCGCCTAAATCTTCATCAATTATTTTTGATAATTCAATAATCTGCCTTGCCTTGTTTTCATAAAACCCGACCGGATAAATCGCTTCTGCAAGCTCTTTTACCCCTACTTTCTTCATTTCTTTGGGAGTCTTAGCAAGTTTGAGCATTCTTAATGTTGCCGGATAAGTTGTCTTATCATTGGTTCTCAAGCTCAAAATGCAGGCAATTAAAACAAGATACGGGTCATTAAAGCTGTCCATAAGGTGCACAAAATCGCTCATCGGCTGTTTTGCCTCTTTGAGCTTTTGAACAATTATATCAATTTTATCATCTGATGATTTAGTCAATTAATATACCTTATAATAAATTATTATAAAACAAATTTAGTTTAGTAAAAATGTTCTTATGTATTTGTATGCAAGCGCTAATTCTTGTTCTGTCAGCTTGTCTAACATAGAAATTATATCGGCTTTTAAATCATCAGACTCCTGCAGGTGATAAAATTCAAATAAATCTTTAGGTTCCACGTTTAAAGCAGAAGCCAGTCTTTCAAGTAAATCAGGGGAAGGAAAATTTTTGCCGCTTTCAATACAACTAATATGTTTATCATCAACATTCACAAGCTCTGCAAGACTCGCCTGTGTTAAATTTTGCTTTTTCCTGTATTCTCTAATCTTTTTGCCGAATAAACTCTTTACTTCTGACATTCTTCACTCCTGAAATAATTTTAAACATAACAACAAATCTTCAAAATGGTAAATTAGGTAAATAATTGACATAAATTTACCTATGTGATAGATTTATTCATGCAATAGGTAAGTAATTGGCATAAATTTACTTTATTTACGGAAAATAGGATGGAAAAGAAGGTTTTTGTTATAATTTCTAATTCTTATATGGGAGATATTCTTTTGGTAAATTCTCTTGTACAAAATATAAAAAATCTATATCAAAAAAACCGATGGTTATATAGCATTATGTGCGATTTCTTCTAAAAAAGAAAAAGATTTACCGCTTGATACAATATTTGGGATAATTGAGAGAATGGATAAAAAGAAGATTATTTTCTTAGGTTGTGGTAAGCAAGCCGAAAAAATAGGAGATGAAATTGAAAAGAGGAATTATGCAAATTTTATAAATCTGTATGGTTTGACAGACATTGCAGGAATTTAATTTTTTTGAACTAATAGGGGTGTGTTTCAAATATATCTTGATTTTTTTAGTCGGAAATCGCTAAAAATGAAATTCCTGAACTGGCAAAAAAGTCCGA
>CALVEE010000122.1 GCA_944326495.1 Candidatus Gastranaerophilales bacterium
CATAACCGTCAATTTTGCCTACTGTCTGCACTCTGTTTAAAGAATTTACGTTCATATCATTTCTCCTTTTTAATCTAACAAAAAACCGTAAAAATTTTTTTTGCTAGTCCTTGTTAAATTCTTCAAAGGTATTTTTGATAACTTCATAGCCTTTAATAAGAGATTTGTAATCCACTTTTTCAGCAGCTGAATGCATATTATAAACATCTGCTAATCCCAAAAGTACCGGCATAAATGTTTCTCCATTTGCATTTTTATTATGGCAGTAAATATGAGTTTCTGCTCCTGCGTGGAAAGATGAAATATCATTTTTTATTCCGGCTCTTTCACAGGCCTTTGTATGAACTTTTTCTATTCTATCGTCTTTTGCTCTTTCAAACGGAAGAAGATGAACTTCAAATTCAATCTTAGCCTCTGCTAAATCTTTATATTTATCGTTAAATTTATCAACAATAGACTGCATAAGAGCTTTTAATTCGTTTTCCTTTTCTGCGCTTGCACTTCTTATTGAATAAGAAGCCATACCCAGCGTATTAATTATATTTGTAGAAGTTTTTTTCATAATCTCTGTTATGTAATCGTTTGTTTTAATTCCGTTTTCAACTATTGAAGCAACAGAATTTTGAATTCCGCCGGCAACCAGTGCTCCTATATTACATGAAGTTATGACTCCTGTTTCATCTGTGTAATATGCACCCTGCGGAAATTCTGCAATGAGCTCTGCAATAAGTTTTGCTGCATTCAATCTTGTTTTATCTCCTATGTCAATACCTGAATGTCCGCCTTTTAGAGCATTTACCGTTATTTTTGCATTTGTGTAGCTTGCGCCTGAAATCTGTAATTGTCCGAGTTTATCAGCGTCACATACAAGAATATGTTTTGATTTAATTTTATTAAATTCGACATGCTCAACTACGCTCATGCCGGATACTTCATCTCTTGTAAATGTAATTTCAAGTCCTCCGCCGGCGTTTACTTTACCTTCTTTTATATCTTTAGCTAATTTTAAAGCACAGGCAACTCCTGCTTTATCATCAGCCCCGAGGGTTCTGCCTTGAGCTTTTATAAAATCGTCTTCAAGATAAATATTTACAGGGCTGTCATCACCCACAACATCCATGTGAGATGAAAGCATCAAAGGTTCTTTTGAACTATCTGCTGCCGGAAGGTTTATGTAAACATTTCCGTAACTGTCTTTTCTTCCGTCAATTCCGTTTTCTTTACAGAAATTAAGTATCCACTCTATAACCCTATCCTCTTTTAGAGACGGGGATGGTATTGATACTAAATTACAAAAAATATCCAAAACTTCATTTTCTTTTCTTAATTCTTCTAACTTCATATTTCTCCTCCTAGCTTCCGCGAAAGAAGCGCCTGCTTGTACCTTCACCGCCAATTCTTACATTAACCGGTCTTAAACATTTCGGGCATCTTCCCACATATGCCGTACCTTCTTTATTTTTATACAACCTTCCGTATACATGGCAGCATTCAAACCAGATACCTAAAAAACTTCTTTTCTGCTTATTTTCTTCTTCCATTATTTTTGCCTTTTATTTGAACCTGCTGGGCTTTGGGAACATCAGCTTCAGTTATCACAACTTCTTTTTTAACCGGCTTAAAAACACTTTCTGTTAAAGTATCTAAATAAGGTTTTGTAAGGTGTGCATAATCAAAAATAATAAGTCCGTTTAGATTGTACCTTCTTGCTGCATGAATTTGCTTCATTAAATCCGAGTTAGAGCCGTTCATAAATGTTACAAATAAACCTGCATAGAGTTTTGTACTTGATGATTTATTTCTCAAAACCTCTTCCATCAAATTCATTGCTGTTCTATCATCGCAGGTTAAAAACAGAGAAGTAAATCCATCCACAAAATTATTCACAGACCAATTTTTCCAGTCCTGCATCTTGGTATTTAATGCTAATGCGCGGTTCGGGAAAATTACGGTTGTAAGCATTACATTATGGTATCTGCAAAGTTTACTTGTTTTTCTTACAAAATTCGTAATTTTATTGCACCTGTAGAATTTCCATTGATACCAGAGCGGGTCGGAGGTTGTAAGCATAACAGGGTCAACACCGTACATGTTTTTAAATTCGTTTCTGGCATATTTTGTATATCCCCAGTTAGAAGCCTCGTAGCCTATAAGTCCTGCATCCATAGATTGCGGATATCTGATATAGTCAAGATTAATTCCGTCGGGTTTGTATCTGGTTATAATTTCACTTAACAAATCCTGTAAAAAAGCCTGAACCTCGGGATTAGCAGGGTCAATAAAGTAGCCGTTATGCTCTGATACTGAATAAGGTATATCCGAAAAATCCGCATTCTTTTTCTGCCTGTTAGTCCACTGCGGTTTTTTAGCCAGAATGTATTCAGGATTTGTCTCCGGAGGTTTATTGCCGGCATAAAAAGTTTCAAACCAGATATGTACTTTTATATTCCGTTTATGCGCTTCATTAATCCATATTTTTAAAGGATCAAATCCGGCATAATCTTCATTCTGCTTTATAAATCCGTATTTTGCCATTGTCTGCGAAGGAAAAATTGTTTTTCCGTGGTAATACGTTTCTAAAAATAAATTATTTATACCGGAATTAGCAAGCTGGTCAAGAACTTTTATAATATCTTTTTCGGTAAAATAAGCCGGTCTTAGCCAAACGCCTTTTAGCTCGGAAGCATCATATGGTATAACAGTTGACATTGCTAAATCGGCATACTCAATTGCACGAGAAGCATACTTCTGCGAATCTTCACTGTTTTTTGCAGCTTTTTCTATTAAATCATTTGCTTTTGCAATATTTTGCATTGTTCGCTTGCAATTATAATTAGCAGTATTCTGGGTATAATAAATAAGCATATTCTGAACTTCTTTTATACGCTCCCTTGCCGTATAAAGAAAAGTATCTGATGTAATATAAGAAGTAATTATTTTTTTATTCGGGTCAATAGAAATTTTAGCCCCGACCATAATGTTTTCATTAATCCATTTCTTTGCCAGCCCGTGACCGCTTATTACAATTCCGTTCGCAGGAATTAAAGAGTCTGCTCCGCTTAGTGATGTTACGGTATCACCTGTAACGACGGCTTCTGTTCCGTATTCGTTGGTATTGGTTCGGTAACCAAAAGCCGGAGTATATATTACAAGCTGATTAGACCCTCTCAATCCCGGATAATTTATCCCCTTCCAGTTTGTGCTGGCTCTCGGGTCTATTACGTCCACTTTGTACATGGATTGATTAAAGATAACTTCGTTATTTTTAGGTACGTATTCTGAATAAACACCTTGTGCAAAAACTCCTGTGCACAATAAGAAAAAAATTGAAATTAACAGTACCCAAACTCTGCTCTTCATCCCCTCGTCCTTTATAAACTATTATAAAACCAGAAAAGAAGAATTACAAGGAGTATTTCCCCTTTTTTATGTTTACCCCTTTATCCCTCTTGCTGGTATGCCCAGGCAGAGTGATTATGAATACTTTCTAATGATTCACATTCCACTTCAAAAGAGTCTATAATGTCATTTTTTCTTAACATTAAAACGACATCCCTTAAAACATCTTCAACAAACTTAGGATTTTCATAAGCTTTTTCCGTGACAAACTTTTCGTCCTCACGCTTAAGGAGAGGATACAATTCGGAAGAAGCACATCTCTCAATCTCTCTGACCAAATCCTCGAGCCAGATATGCTCGTCCTCGGGATACGTAATTTTAACGGAAACAATCGCTCTTTGATTATGCGCGCCATAATTTGAAATCTCTTTTGAACACGGACAAAGAGTCGTTACCGGAACTTTTACTCCGAGATAAAACCTGTATTCCTCATCTTCTTCCCCGTAATTTTCAAGAATTCCCTCAAAAGAGCAGTCATAACACATTGGAGCAGAAATCCCTGTTACGGGAGCTTTTTTATCAATAAAATATTTAAAATCAAATTTCAAATACCCGCTTTTAGCTTCAAGTTTGTTAATAATAGCTTCTACACACCCTTTTATATCAACCCCGAGACGTTTATTCGAGCGCCATTCGTTCAATACCTCAACAAACCTGGACATATGGGTGCCTTTATAATGAGCAGGAAGCGAAACTCCGGCCGTTGCGGTTGAGTATATAACAATATCTTCCTTGTCTTTTCGCTGAATAACAAGAGGAAGTTCAATCCCTTTTATTCCAACCTTTTGAATATCAATCCCTCTTGAATCAATCTGGTTTTGGACATCTTTCATCTCTAGATTTCGACCCCTTCAAAACTTTTTTGTTCAAGCGCTATCAAAAGTTTTAATGCCGCAACCCTCTGAACCTTCGGAGGCGCATTTCTTAATAGTTCAACAGCTTTGAGCATCAAAGGATCATTATCATACCAGCGATTTCCTTTACCTTGATATGTGTTAATAATCTCGTATACATGCTCTATAACTTCCCCGGCAACCTGTTCCTGAAGCTGGAGCATAAATTCAGCAGCCTCTGTTTTTGTCTCATCCGGAGAAAGTCTCAAAAGTTCTAAAGCTTCTTTTAAAATCGGATCTTTGTCATACCAGCGTTTATTAATCATTATTCCCTCACATTCTTTTTTTATTGTAGTATAAATAAGGAGCAATGTAAAAGGAAACTTTGAGAGGTATTTAATCATGAAAATTTTACTTATCAACGGTGCAAATCTGAATATGCTGGGAGAAAGAGAACCCGAAAAATACGGCCGCACAACTCTTAAAGATATTGAAAACAGTGTTATCCTGCGCGCAAAAGAGCTGGGCGCAGAAGTTGAAGCCTGGCAAAGCAACCATGAAGGCGATATCGTAGACAAAATTCAGGCAATGAAAAAAGAAGGGTTTGACGGACTTCTTATAAACGCAGGCGGATATACACACACAAGCGTAGTAATTAGAGACGCTATAGCTTCAACCGGGCTTCCGGCAGTTGAAATACATATGACAAATATCCACGCACGCGAAGAATTCAGACACACTTCTCTTATTTCAGGAGTCTGTATCGGACAGGTCGTAGGTTTCAAAGAACTAAGCTACACACTCGCGCTGGAAGGACTTGTTAATTATCTAAAATAAAAAACTTTCCTTAAAAAGGAAAGTTTTAAATATCTCTCTCACTCTCTCGTGTTTCTAACTTTTGTTAATGTCTTATGTATATATAAAAACTATATAAAAGTTAGAATTTCACAAGAGGAAGAATTCGTTACAAAAATTAACATTAAACACCGTATTTTGAAATCAAATCTTCAGCTTTAAGATTTGATTTAACCTCTCCTCCAATCAGTCTCCTGAATTTACGTCCAAGTTCTCCAAGCTCTAATATTGCATTAAAAGATGCTTTCTCCGGCGTTTCAGCCCCGAGGTTCTGAACAGAACGTTTGCCCATATTAAAGTTTGAATACACTCCATTCGGTACAGTTCCGTGGATTAATAAAATATCTCCGGAATTAGCGTTATTAATCTTATTTAAAGCAGTATCCAATTCCTGCAGCTGTTTAGACTCTTTTGCATACTTAACCACTTCTTGAAAAGCCTTGTTGTTAACAAATTTTGCAGAAAATGCCGGTTGATTTTGATTTGTTGAAATATTCATACGTACTCCTTTCTAACTTTAACATTTAAAACCTTGAAAAAAAATTTTTTGCTATTTATAAGACGATTACAACTTGCCTGGAAATATTACATTTATTAGAAACAATTCTATCTCTAGCATCCATCTAAAAAGTAAAATTAAGTGTCCAAATAAAAACAGAAAATACATTTACCTCTCCCTACGGGAGAGGAGCAGCCGTGTTTGAGGCTGTGCCGAAAACTACGGATGCGGGGAGGGGGCTATGTTAGTCGGTAAGAAAATGTAAAAAACGGAAAGATATAAATTGGAAAACTTTATATTCTATATGCCCCTAACGGGGCTGCCACCTCACCTAGAATTTCTAATACTCAACTTACGTTTCGTATTGAAATTCTATCCTCTGTCTTGGATTTGCTCCACGCTCACAGAGCTTCTCCTTTAAGCCTCACGGCTTAGTAGGCTTCATCTGTTCGCTATCCGGACGATACATTTACCCCTCCGTACGCAAATCCGCTCCCGCAGGGCGAAGAACTAAGCAGGCAATTTTCTTTCCATAGAAGGAGCAAATCCAAGACAAGTTCAAAATCATTAATTCTGGAATAGATTTTTATTAAAATAGGTTAAGAAATTAAATCCTCAAAGCTGCTTACTATATTTTGTGCAGTTTGATTATCATTAATAACAACAACTTTATATAATGTTGTATCCGGCATATACCCTCTCGTTTCCGTTTGATAGAAAACCGCTGCTACCGGACTTTTGTTTTGCAATATCTGCTCTTAATTGTACCTGCTCTTCAGGGGTTATATTAGGATTTTTTCCGGTAAAATATTTATTTACAGTATTAAATAAAAGAGCTGCATCTTCTGCAAAAGTGTTGTAACCATTTGGTTTATATGTAACTTGTTTACCGTTGCTGTTGCGATAAGTAATAAAAACTGAGTCATCATCTTTTCTTATTTTAGCCCTGTAAATATACTTTGGTTGTTTTTGAGGGGTTGATTTTGTTTCCTGTTGTGATGTTACTTCTAAATTACTCATGTTCATTTCTCCTTTTCTCGTATAATATCATCATGTTTTTTGTTGTATGTATATAAAATTTACAGATTATTCATAAAATGTTGTAATTCTAATTTGCTCTGCTGTAATTCCTGTTCAGCAGCTTTCAATGCCGCCTGAGTTTGTGCATATTCATTTTTATTGCTTTCGCTCTCTTTTTTAGATCTGGTCAAGTAATAAATCCCCATACCGATAAGTCCGCCGCAAACACCGCCGACAAGTC
>CALVEE010000123.1 GCA_944326495.1 Candidatus Gastranaerophilales bacterium
CCTATGTAATTTTCGGCTCGACTGACGATAAAAAATTAATTCCCCCAAACGGCAGGGTTATTCCTATAAAAGCCCAAAACTGCACCTGCCCTCTCCGCCCCTGCCTCTGGGAAAGACGACAGACAACCTGTGAGACACTGGAATGTTTGAAAATATCTTCTGATGAGATTGTGAAAACTTTACTATTGTAATTGCAATTTCTTAAAAATATGTAATAATGTAAATAAAAGCTACGGGTGTGATATGAATATTGATGTTATTTTACATAAAGAAAAAGACGGCTATTGGGCAGAAGTACCTGCTCTGAAAGGATGTTTCAGCCAGGGGGAAACCATTGAAGAATTAACCGAAAATATCAAAGAAGCAATTACTGCATGGTTATCTGTAGATATCCCTGAAAATGATGGAGAGATTATTTCTTTGGCTTTATGAAAAACATTACCGGTAAAAGACTGTGTAAAATTCTAGAAGATAACGGCTGGACTCTTGCAAGAATTAAAGGTTCACATCATGTATATACAAAAGAGGGCGAAGAAGCCCGTATTGTTGTTCCGGTTCATGGAAATAAAGAAATTAAAACCGGATTATTAAAAGCAATTCTTAAAACTGCAGGTTTACTCTCTCTATTTTTTATGCTGACAAATATCTAAAATTTTATTCCCGCTTTTCTTCCTATTTTATGCTAAAATATTATAAACCATAAAGGAGAATTATGCAGAAAGGTTTAGAATTTGATCCGGGATTTGCACCGTATATTTTAGCGTTTAGAGGTACTGTTGAATATCTTTATATGGATATTAACAGGTTTAAAAATTTATCACAAAGAAAAATGAAGTTCAGACAGTATTATAAAAAATTTCTTGAACTTTTTTATAACAATCTCGGTTTCTATGTCGGGTGTCTTATGTGGGCAGCTTATCTCAAAACACAGCCGGAGCAGGAAATTCTAAACAACAGCTGCCTCAATGAGCCTTATGATGAGGAGGCTAATATTTCTGATACAGAATTTATGATTAGGTTTCTTGAGTTGTTTCCTAAGGATATGAAATATTTTCTTGGCGAAGATTATGAAATTAATCAGGGCGATTTAAAAATTTTAGAAATGTATAAGGATTTTTTGATTATTAACAGAGGTTTTGTTGATACAAAAAATAATACTGATATCAAGCTTCCCAAAGGTATGAAAACCGATGGGGCAGAAACATTTAAGGATAAAATAGACGGGGTTTTGAAGGAAGAAGATTTGTCAAAACTTCTTGAATACAGGGATTTGGTATGTCAAATATAATTAATACGGCAAGAGGCCTGGAAAAAGCGGATTTAGTTATAAAAAATGCTAATATTATAAATGTTTTATCAGAAGAAATTTATCGAGCTGATATTGCAATAAAAGACGGGATTATAGCAGGCGTCGGAAGCGGATACTCCGGCGAAAAAGAGATTGATATAAACGGGGCTTATGTATCTCCGTCGTTTATTGACGGGCATGTGCATTTAGAAAGCACAATGATGCTTCCGCAGGAATTTGCTAAAATCGTGCTTCCTGCAGGCACAACAACAGTTATTATAGACCCGCATGAAATCTCAAATGTACTGGGGCTTCACGGAATAAGTTTTATGCACGAAGTTGTTAAAGACTTGCCGATAGATGTTTATACAATGCTTCCCTCTTGTGTTCCGGCAACTCCGTTTGAGACATCAGGATTTGATCTGACGAGTTATGACCTGTCGCTTTTGATTGATAAGCCGTGGGTTTTAGGTCTTGCTGAGATGATGAATTTCCCCGGAGTCTTAAATCAGGATAAGAATGTTATGGCAAAACTCGAGCTTGCTAAATCTTATAACAAGTGTATAGACGGCCATGCACCGTATTTGAGCAGCAAGGATTTGTGCGCGTATATTGCAAGCGGTGTAAAATCAGACCACGAGTGTACAACGCCAGATGAAGCAATCGAAAAAATGCGTCTGGGGATGTATATTATGATACGTGAAGGCACGGCTGCTAAAGATTTAGAGGCCTTGCTTCCGGTCTTAAAAGAATGTAATACCCGAAAATGTATTTTTGTAACTGATGACAGACATCCGGAAGATTTAAAAGAACATATTAACGGTATGGTAAGACGCGCGGTAGAAGCCGGAGTACCGCCGGTTAAAGCCGTGCAGATTGCAAGCTTAAATACTGCCGAATATTTCGGGCTCAAAAATCTTGGCGCAATAGCTCCGGGGTATAAGGCAGATATGCTTATCCTGCCGGATTTAAAAACATTTAAGCCGGATATTGTTATTAAAAACGGAAAAATTGCGGTTGAAAACGGGAAACTAATCTCTAAACTTCCTGAAAGAAACACAATAGAGACAAGAAACTCCGTGAATGTAAGATGGATTACGCCTGATGATTTTGTTATCCCGGCAGGTACCGGAAAGGTTAAAGCGCTGGAAGTTATACCAAACCAGCTTATTACAAAATCAGTTGTTTCAGAAATTAAAATCAAAGACGGTAATGCAGTAAGCAATATTGATAATGACACATTAAAAATCTGTGTAATAGAACGACACCGCGCTACAGGAAATATCGGCAAAGGTTTTGTCAAAGGTTTTAACCTGAAATGCGGTGCGATAGCTTCTACTGTAGCGCACGATTCTCATAACATGATTGTAATCGGAACTAATGATGATGATATGTACACGGCAGCAGTTGCTTTGATTAAGTGTCAGGGGGGAAAAGTTGTCGTAAGAGACGGCGAAATAATATCTTCTCTTCCGCTTCCGATTGCAGGATTAATGTCGGACAGGGATTTTGATTTTGTTATCTCTAAATGCCATGAACTTAATCAAGCTGCACACTCTATCGGCTGTACTTTAGAAGACCCTTTTATGACAATGGGCTTCCTGTCGCTGCCTGTTATCCCGGAATTAAAAATCACTGATAAAGGTGTTTTTGATACCAATAAACAGGAGTTTACAAATATTTTTGAAAAAACTGCAGAAGTGGTGTAGAGTTTTATATACCTATTTTATTGGTTATAGTTGTGCAAGTATGCCCAAGCGAACCGGTATAAGTATTCTAATAAAAACAAAAAATACGCTTTCCTCGCCCTACGGGAGAGGAGCAGCCGTGTTTGAGGCTGTGCCGAAAACTACGGATGCGGTGAGGGGGCAGACCATAGGAGCAAATAAAAAATTACATTTAAAGCAGTTTGTTTAGATAATATAACTATAAGTTAATGTTGGACAGGTTAGACTTTAGCCCAACAATAAAACCGACAATAAAATAAAACGTAAATTTACAAGTCCTGCTTGGCGTATTCAGACAGATTAATTACATCCAGCCCTTTAAATTCAAAAATTTTCTCTGTATTGTTTTCAAGTTTTTTCCCGGCTAAGAGAACTCCGACAATTGCTTCTAATTGCGCAACAGGCATCATATTAGCAGGAAGATTATCAAATCCGTATTCAAATTTTAATGCGGATTGTAAGAATTTGCAGTCAGCAGACGAACGTTCTTTATAGTTAGAGTACAAATTAAATTTTTGTCTTGTTAAATAAATTTCAAACCTCGAAATCTCAACCCCTGCATCTTTTAATTTTCCGAATAATTCACAACCGCGGGTAGAAAACCTCTGCGTCCAGTTGTCTTTATTCACAAAAGGATGTTCAGAAGTATGTATAAGCTGATACGGCTTAGATAAAACCCGCCATTTCCCTTCCATCATGGTATTATCCCAGGGAAGTGATACGCATATAATTGAATTTTTTAATGACGGATAATTATCAAAAAATAATTGTACATCATTCATTGAAAAAAGCTTATCGACATAGATAAGTTCCCCCGAGGCAATTTCTCTAACAGCAACTCCGCTTTCTATTGATGATGCCGGTGCCAGTGATAATCCGACCGAATGTGTTATCATAGCCCGAAATCCTCATCTTCAGGTATTGCAGTATTTAATTTTATTACGCGTCTTTCAATCGCCGGCATTATATTATCATCATCATTCATGGAAGGCTCGTGTTCCAGATTGACATACAATTCCATATTCCTCGGAGAAAGTTTTTCACTCTTTTGTTTCTCAATCATTCTTTTTCTGTTATCTTCTAAAAGTTTTCTGGCAGCAGGAGAAATAGAATCACCTTCAACAGATGCTATAACTTCCATTCTCTGTCTCTGGATTTTTTCCTGCTCTGCTTTTGTAAGACGCAATGTATTATCGTTTCTGGTTTCAAATTGACGTTTGTATTTATTTTTCATAACCAGTATTTCAACTCTTCTGTTAGCAGGATCCTTAGGAGAAATTGCCGTTTCAAGCGGTCTTGTGTCAGCATATCCAATTGCCGAAAACAACGAAGGAGAGAATTTAAATCTATCTATCATATATCTTACGACAGACGAAGCTCTTGCAGATGAAAGCTCCCAGTTTGACGGAAATTTTTCGGTTCTAATCGGATCACTGTCTGTGTGTCCTTCAACACGCATAGAGTGAAGTACGAATTTTTTGCATATAAGCACTCCAACCTTATCAAGCAGTTTTCTTGCACTTGAATCTAAATAAGCCGAAGCAGGAGCAAACAGATATTTGTCATCAAATGTTAATAAAAGACCTTTATCCGTAATTTTAGAAGAAATTCCCTCAAGTTCTCCGGCCTCTTTTAATGCCATAATTTCTTCTTCAATTTCCTTAAACGACTCTTCTTCATATTTAGGACTGATATATTCAAGCATAAGGCTCGGGATAAAAGAATTAGCCTGCTGCTGGTCAAACAAAGAGTCGCTGCCGTCCATAACAGACTGCTGCCCTTCAAATAGAGCACCCTGGCTGAACGCATTTTTCAAAGACTCTTCCAGTTTTGCAAAGTCTGTTGCATCAACCTGAGCAAGGGCATACAGAACAACAAACGTTGCAAACAAAAGAGTGATGAAGTCTGAGTATGAAACGAGCCACCTCTCTAAGTTTTCATGTTCAGGATGTTTTGGTTTTCTAGCCATTAGCTTGTTCGCCCTTATTTCCTTCTTCTTCAAGTATAAATGAACGCAGCTTTCTTTCTATCAATACCGGACTTTCGCCGGCCTGAATAGAGAGCACACCTTCCAGTATCATATTTTTATACAAAAATACGTCTTGAAAAATAAACTTAATTCTAGTACTAATAGGAATCATAACCAGGTTTGCAGCAAACAGACC
>CALVEE010000124.1 GCA_944326495.1 Candidatus Gastranaerophilales bacterium
GACTATTGGTAAGACAAGATTTGAATTAATGAAAGAAAATAATCCGCATCTTGTTGAGCCTTATACAAAAGTTTATAACAGAATGAACAGCCTTTATCAGAATGAGTTAAAAGATTTTGCGGATAAAATAATCAAACAGGTTAATGATAAATCAAACGAAAAACTGCTTGATGAAAACGGAGATTATACAGAATATGGTGAATATGTTATAAACCTCATTGGCAAAGATATTGCAAGATATGCTTTCTTAAAATCACTTGCAGGTGACGGTTTGAAAACAAAAGTCCTTCCTGACGGTGAAATCACTTATGATTATGACAAATTAAAATCAGAAACTACGCTTAAAGGACTTGGTATCAAAGCTCACAGTCCGGAGGATGAAGCAGCGCAGCTTGAAAAGAAAATCGAAAAAGGGATTAAAAAGTTATCTGAAAGTGATGTTACATACCTAGCAGACGCTATTTCCAAGCAGATAGCAGGAACTGATACAATTAGTTTCCGTATTGCAGAAGCTCTCGTTGATAAAGCCGGATTAGGCCTCAACATGAGATTAGATGCAGCTAAAGATATTATGGATCAGGATGCTATAAGAAACAGAGACAATGACTTTGATGATGTTAATAATGAAGTATTAAAATTCTGGGGAAAAGCAGTTCAATCGATCAAAGACATTAACCCGTACGCAGATATTGTAGCTGAAATAACAGATATTGATATGCTTATGAAAGATAAGTACGGCTGGAACGGTGATAATTGCTATCCGTATAATGGTTTGACAGATATTGGAAGCAGATTTAACGGTGTACCAGACTTTATGACAAAATTATTTAACGAAACCGGTATAACTACAGAGGCTGCTTATTCATACTTCTTTACTGATATGCTCAGAGTCTTTGCAAGGGATTTTGAAAGAGGAGACTTAAGTGGAACGGGAATAAACGGAGCTAATTATTTAAGACACGACACTTTCAAGGAAAAAATAGAACTTCTTATCGCAACAAGAAGCCCTGACTTCTTGAGGAATATGTACATATTTGCCGGAAACCATGATAAGCCGAGATTAATTCACGGTATGGCTCTTGATATGGCATTATTCCATAGTAATGGACAGAATCATGAACACATGTTGAGAGCTCTCAAAGTTCTTGCAAATGTTAATAATATAAAAGATATTCCAATTGAATTAAGATTAAATCTGGACAATCGGGATTTCAGAAGAACAATAAGCTTTAATGCAGTTGCCCAAAGCGAACTTCTAAGATCTGTCGTCAATGAGGACTTAAATGGTATTGCATCAGAAGAAACCATTAAAAACTTAAATAAAGCAATTGTTGATTTAACAAACGGAAACTACTTATCTGATAATAAAAATATAGATTATCAGACTGTACATATTAAGGAATTATCAACACTTAAAGATGCCTTTGCTGAAATACTTAATTTAGCAGAAAAACACGGGCTTAAGCTCACAGAGGCAGAAAAACAAAAACTTATTGCAGAAACTGTTGATAATGCAAATTCAAAAGACTTAGGCGACTATCAGGTTCATTGCGACCTCGACTGGAAAAAAGATGATGTCGGCACTAAACAATATGAACAAAATAACAGTTATGCAAGAGACCTGCTGGGCGCAAAGGGTGATTATTCAAGCTACAGCCTGTATACAGTCCAGCTTGCCAGACTCTTAAGAGACTCTTATACCGGGATTAATAAAGAAGCAATTAATGCTGCAGTTAAGGATTTTGCAGAAAAATATAACATAAATACAGTTAAAGCAAGTTCTACAGAATTACCTAAATACGAGCCCCAGAACATTGCAAAAAATAAATTAGGTTATGCAAGACGTGATTTAAGAACTGCTGCAGAAATGCTTGTTAAGCAGGTTGAATATAAAACAGGAAAAACTGTTGAAAACAGAGAAGCTATAATTGATAGAATATTCAAATCCGCAACAGAGCCTGCTGCAGCTAAAGCTGAAATGCTTATGGCATACTACGGCGCATTATTCGGTATGCCACAAATGTACGCAGGAGATGAAATGGGTATGACAGGTTTAGAAGAAAAAGCCAAAAACATATACCAGCAAAACAGAAATGCACTACCCTGGAGTCAAATAGAAGGAAACAGCGAAATAGGAAATTATAGAAAAACTGTAATGCAGGGTATGAACGGGGCTTTTGCAAACAAGAATAATCCTGAACTTCATGCATTGAACGACGGAACTCCGTATTCAATGGATATTAAAGTTAACGGAAAAACAAGAGCAGAAGTTAAACAGGCTATTCATGACATAACAAATCAGATAAATAAAGAACAAGATAAAACGAAAAAGGCTAAGCTTGAAAAAGAGCGGAGAATGATGATTAAAGACTTAGCTAAAGTCGCTTATATGATGCAGAGTGCAAACGGAGATATGACCGTAAGTATTTTCTACGCAGGTGATATTAACCACGAAAACAGGCATGATTACTTTAAAGAACACACAATTACAGACGAAACAAGTCGTAAGAAGTTCTTTAAAGACAATAATATAGAGTCACTTAATCCGCATAATAAATATGTTCCAATTCAAGAACGCACTGAAATTGACTCTATTCAACCATCTTTATCTCCGGCTGCAGCAGGCGGTATAGCTGCTGCAATTGCACTTCCGGCAGGTACGGTATTTATGAATGCTAACTTGAGAGATAAAGCAAGATATATCGTAAATGAAGCCGGTGCTATTGTTAAAGAAGGCGGCGGAAAGATTATTCTTGACGGTTTGACTGCTAAAAACGGCGTTATGATATTAAAGAAAATCGCCTTCAAGGGTAGACCTTACTACAACAAGCAATTCCATCTGGCACCTCAAACTTACCGGAACAGCGAGACTGTTGAAGAAGGTAAAAAGCTTTCGATAGTTGCAAAATAATGGGGACTAATGTTAAAATATGTAACCATATTATGCCGGAAGCCCGTCTTACGTTTTCCAGAATAAGGGGCTCCGTTTCTGTCCGAAATAGGCTGGCTGCAGGATATAATGCCCGATTTTACAAAGAACTAAATAAGCATTGTCCAAATGAAATTTGCGATATTGAACAATTTAAAAAGGTTCTGGATAGTGTACTTTATCCTGACAAAATTCATTATGTTGTAAAAAATGAAACAGATGAAAGGTTT
>CALVEE010000125.1 GCA_944326495.1 Candidatus Gastranaerophilales bacterium
TAAATCATAATTCCGACAACTGCAGCCATAAAAAATCCCACAAAGACTTGCGGCAAGAACCAGTGCAAAAGCCCTAAGCCGATTAATGCTCCAATAGGTTCAGTCATCCCTGTCCAGAAAGAATACCATATAGCCATCCGCTTTTTGCCTGTTGCGTGATATATTGGAAGAGCAACCGCAATTCCTTCCGGAATATTATGCAAAGCTATTGCAAGAGCGACAGTAATCCCGATTGCAATATCCTGTGATGAGACAAGAAATGTCCCCAGACCTTCCGGAAAATTATGAACAGCAATTGCTATTGCAGTTAATAGTCCGGCTCGTTTAATTCTATGTGCTCTTTTAGGCTCATCCGAACCTTCAATCAAATCTCCCTCGACGTGGTCAGGAAGAAATGTATCAATAAGCTTAGAAATAATTACTCCGGCAATAAACCCGCCAAACATAATCCAGTGATAATCAACGGGATAATATTCTTTTAAAAGACCTTCCGCCGTAGACAGGATTTCTGTAAATGAAACAAATATCATAACTCCTGCAGAAAAACCAAGTCCAAGCGACAGCACTTTCAAATTATTTTTCTTTACTAAAAAAGTAATAAAACCGCCTATAACTGTTGCAAAACCGGCTAAAACTGTCATAAGCAGGGGAATTTTCCAATTTTCAATCATAAATTATACCTCATTTTAAGAATAGTTTAGCATAAAAAAAGAAAGTACTATTCCCTCTCCTTACGGGAGAGGAGCAGCCGTGTTTGAGGCGGGAGCCGAAAACTACGGATGCGGTGAGGGGGCAATCTTATCCTGTAGAAAAAAATTAGCTGCGCCCCCTCTCTTCTACATTGCTTTTATTTACCGGCAAATGGTGATGCAAAGCATGAAAGCGCCCGCCAATTAAATAAATCGGCGGGCACACAGAATATAATTTGTTTTTAATTTTTACTTGTCATCTAATGCTGCAACGCCCGGAAGAACTTTCCTTCGATAAATTCTAAGGAAGCTCCGCCGCCTGTTGAAACGTGAGTGAAATCTTCTGCCTTGCAGAATTTTTTAGCTGCAGAAACAGAGTCACCGCCCCCGATTACAGAAGTTGCACCGTTCTTGGTTGCTTCTACAATTGCTTCCAATACAGCTTTTGTGCCTTCTGCAAACTTCGGATTTTCAAAAGCACCTACAGGGCCGTTCATAAGAATTGTTTTTGATGATTTAATAACATCTGCAAATGCTTTTCTTGACTCAGGGCCTGCATCAACACCTTCAAATCCGTCCGGAATTTCGTTAATTTTGACGAATTCATTCTTACCGTTGCCTGAAAAATCGTCTGTTGCTAAAACATCAGTTGCCATTACAAGCTTAACGCCTTTTTCCTGCGCTTTCTTTTCGATTGCTTTTGCAACATCAAGCTGGTCATCTTCGCAGATTGAATTCCCAATCTTGCCGCCGTTAGCTTTTACAAATGTATAAGCCATACCGCCGCCTATAATCATATTATCAACCTTATCTAAAAGATTTTCTAAAACACCGATTTTAGAAGAAACTTTAGCTCCGCCTACAACAGCTGTAAATGGTCTTTCAGGATTATCAAGAGCTTGAGACAGACATCTGATTTCTTTTTCCATTAACAAACCTGATACTGCAGGTTTAAGAATTTTAGCTAATTTTGCAGTTGAAGTGTGGTTTCTGTGAGCTGCGCCGAATGCGTCATTCACATAGAAATCGCCCAATTTTGCTAACTCTTGAGCAAATGTCATATCATCATCTTTAGCTTCTTCTGCTTTGTAATAACGGATGTTTTCCAGAAGTGCAATCTGGCCGTCTTGAAGCTTTTCTACATAAGGTTTAGCTTCTTCTACTGACGGAATAAATACGATTTCTTCGCCGAATACTTTTGACATATATTTTGCAACCGGAGCCAGTGAAAATTCCGGATTTTTTTCGCCCTTAGGTCTGCCTAAGTGTGCCATAAGAACGATTTTTGCACCTTTGTCTTTCAAATATTTAACGGTTGGAACGATAGCCTGAATACGGGTATCATCTGTAACATTTTTGTTTTCATCTAAAGGAACATTAATATCAACTCTTACAAGAGCTGTTTTGCCTTTGATGTCGCCTAAATCTTTGATTGATTTTTTCATAGTCTCTTTCCTTTCTTATTTGCATGATAATTATAGTAAAAACAAAATCCGCCTGCAAATAGTTGATTTACTTCTCATACCATGATACTTTGAAGTTTATGGGCAGTATTATGTACGATGTAAAGGCGGAATTGCGGTTTTTAAGAAAGAAAATGTCACGTATTCTAAAATCGGTAAAGAAACGTGAATTTGCTCAAGTTTTATATGTAACTCTTGATGAACCGCCTGTAGATTATATTCTTGCCTTTAGACAGCAGTATCCGGATAAGGTTATAAAAGTGCTTACTGCAGTTGATGAGATTGAGGGGCTTGAAAATACTAATATACATTTTGAGTATTATCTTCAAAACAGGATGAATACGGCAAGATTGTATAAGTTTCCTAAAAATAGGAATAATATAGAAATCTATGGTTTATATTCTTCTGCATTTTCCGGCTGTGACAGGACAAGACTGCAGTATCTTGCTCCTTTTGTTAAGGCGGTCAGGATTTGTGCGAAAGAATTAAATCCGGATATTATCCATGCTGATAATATACCATTTTTCCTGGGGGCAGAATTTGAGAATAAAATTTCTTATCCGGTGGGAGTGTTTCAGCAGATTAGAGATTTTTCTTTAATCGAAGCAAACAAAACCGAGGCTTTTTGGACTGCAATAAATCTTGTCGATAAGAACGGAATGAAAAAAATATGCAGGGATAAAATTATTAAAAAATGCATTGCCTCGCTTTTTAATCTGCATAATACAAAAAGATTTTATCAGATGAGGGAATGCCTTGAATTTATTTATATGAATTATTTTAAATTCCGTAAATATATTGACAAGTGTGAAGATATTGATGAAAATATTTTATTCAGCAGAATGAATGCCCGCATACTCCAGCTTTTTCCGCAAATGGCGTATGAAGGCGAGATGTTTTGTAATTCTATGTATTATACTTTGAAAAAAACAGATTTCTGGGCTGTAATTTCAAAAACATATTATGATGCTCTTCTTAACAAGCCTGAACTTTCAGGAAAAATATACAACAGAATTTTGAAAACCAGTAATAAGAGCTCTTACGTTTCATACGGATGTGCAAAAAAGCCGGTATCGGTTTACCAGCCGTTTAATCAGGAAAATTTCAGAGAGCTTAGAAAAAAGAATAAAACGTATTTATTAAAAGAATTCTCTAAAGAACGGATAAAAACCAGATTTTTGGATGTAAGCCTTTTTGAGGACGGGGATTATGCAATAAGCGGTTATCTGGACTCTTTTTATGAAGCGCCTCTGATTTTGGTTAAGGGCGGAAATAATATTTTTGCAGGCGGGATTGATATTGTCTTTAATACAATATTTAAGCTTTTTGAACTTAATAAAAATATACAGGTGATTATAAATATTCCGGACGGGTTTAAAAATGATTATATTAAAACCAGAATTAATTTTTTAGAGAAAAATTATTCTCTGGACGGAAGATGGGTTTTTATTGACGGCAAAATTAATCCGGCTCAATTTTATGCTTCCTCTGATATGGCACTTTTTCCGGACAGGGTTAATGTAGTATCAATTGAACATTTTATTTCAATGCAATACGGCTGTGTGCCTGTTGCCTCGCGCTGCGGAATTTATAATGATACAATTTCAGATATTTTTGATGATATTACTTATGGCTGCGGATTTAAAACAAAAACCGCGCTTATGTGCAATGAGGATGCAAATGAGCTTTATTATGAGACTGTGTCTAAGGCTTTAAATCTATATTCCAAAAACCCTGCAAGCTGGAATTTGCTTATTAAAAATTCAATGAATTATAATTCCGGCTGGAGATTTGATATTATTGAAAAATACAACAGCATCTATGAGCGGATATCCGGCTAAACTTTAAGTATTTCGCGGAGTTCAGGATACATATCTAAAAACATATTAACTGCTCCTTCGCCGCCTATTCCGACTACTGAATTCTTGCCGTTAAGTTTATATAATCCGGTAGTTTGAGAGTTTTCAATTGTGTAAAATTTAAGTTTGTAGCTGTCTTTGCAGGGAACAAATTTTGTCCTGTTTCTTACTGCATTAAGCCAGAACCATGCATCATCATTTGTCGGAATTATTTTCATAAATGTGTCTTTATTAAAAACATCATTATGCAGAGCATGCGGAGGATAAAGCACTCCTGCAAATCCGATAAAAGGGTTTAAGTAGCTTGGAAGATAAGTATCATCATAGATGTAGCTTCTTCTGATAAGTTTAAACTTTTTGTTTTTCTTTTTCACTAATAACATCGCCCTTCCGCCAATAATACAGTCAGGGTGTTTTTCATGTTCTTCAAGCAGAGTTTTAACCAGGTCTCTGTCATAGTAATAATCATCATCAGTTGTAATAATGATATCATCCGGATTTTCTTTTAGGGTCGGAATAAGTTTTTTAAAAGAGCGGATATCTTCGCACCACTTTATAGTTAGTCCGTATTGCTCAAGTCGTGTTAAATTCTCCGGCAGCTCCTTTGTCGGGAATTGCTCTTGGGCAAGCCAAAGAATAACTTCATCCGGCTTGACAGATTGGGTTAGAAGTGTAGATATGGTTTTGTATACGATATTAATCCTTCCCGGAAAAGTTGTAAGCGAAACAATAACTTTTGGACTGCGTTTTTCTGTAGTGAGTCCGTATTCCGTAACTTTTTTAAATTCATATTTCCAGGGATATTTTTTACAGAATTTTAGACCAAACAGCCTCATAATAATATGTTCATCAACTATTCTTACGGAAAACAGCTTATCCAGCGTGCTTCTTAAATTATTAAAAAATCCTGTACTCTCTTTCACTCTAACTTCCCCCCCCTGTTTTTTTAAATATTAACATAATTTGAAACAAAATGTAAATGATTACTTGATTTATGATATTGCTTGTTTATAATATTTTATATCTGGATATCGTGCAAACAAGAAGCAGTATTGTAGATGTGCGGTTCTAGAAAATGGTCAGCGGGATGTAGCAAGGACTCCTGAAAAAGTTGACTAAATGTCAAGTTTTTCTGGAGGGAGGCGAGTCAGGAAGCGTAAGCTCCGCACGAGCCGTATATAAGATATCTACCAAGCTGCGCCAAAGAATGAAAATTGAAGAATGGTCAACGGGATGTAGCGCAGCTTGGTAGCGCACCGTGTTCGGGTCGCGGGGGTCGCAAGTTCGAATCTTGTCATCCCGACCATTTTTAAATTAAATAAAATATTAGGGCGTGGCAAGGACTCCTGAAAAAGTTGACTAAATGTCAAGTTTTTCTGGAGGGAGGCGAGTCAGGAAGCGTGAGCACCGCACGAGCCGTATATAAGATATCTACCAAGCTGCGCCAAATAAATGAAAATTAAATAAAATATCGGGACGTGGCGCAGCTTGGTAGCGTGCTACCTTGGGGTGGTAGAGGTCGCAGGTTCAAATCCTGTCGTTCCGATATTTTTTTGTCACTAGCTTATAATAAATACATAAAAATCCTTAAAAATACAGGCTGGGCTTTTAGTCCAACAATAAAACCGGACATTAATTGGACGCAAAAATTTTCTTTGATTTTATCCTGTAATTTCTCTTATACATAAATTTCCGGCTTTTTTGAAGTTAAATTTTATGTCTAAAATAATAAAAAGTCGTTTGATGTGTGTCCGTTTTTGACACATTAATATATTAAACTTAAATATGTAAAAATGAAATTATAATGGAGTGTGAGTATGAAGAAATTGAAGTTCTTAAAGATTATCAAAAACAGGATATCTTTTTTCATTGCAAGAAGGCGGAGACTGAATTCCTATTCAGCAGAAAGGAATTTAAAATATCTTAATCCAAAGCTATATGAAATGTATCAAAACCCGAAATTCAGGGAATGGATTGAAAATCTGGAATTTGAATGTGAAGGCGGACTTATTGCCGGCGGCAAATTTGTACATAAAGATTTTAGACTGTAAGGATAACTATGGAAAACGAATTAAGATTTGAACGTATTTTGAATATAATCGACCTTATTATGACTATGCAATCCC
>CALVEE010000126.1 GCA_944326495.1 Candidatus Gastranaerophilales bacterium
AAGGCTGATTATGTAACTCCTTCAGCAAAAGAAAAAATTGAAGCAGCAGGCGGAAAGGTTGAATTAGTATAATGACAGCAGGACATACAAACGGTATGAGAATGCCGACAACAGCAGATTTGATGTCAATGTGGAATGCTTCAGGGCTGAAAGAAAAACTTATTTTTACTTTCGGTATGCTTGTTCTGTTCCGGTTTGGAATTCATTTACCGTTGTTCGGTATAAATAATGAATACTTTTCAAATCTTGCAAGCCAGAATAATATTCTCGGGTTTCTTGATTTGTTTTCCGGCGGTGCTCTGGGAAAAGTTTCTATCTTTGCTCTGGGTATAGGGCCTTATATTACATCATCAATTATAATGCAGCTGATGGCTGTAATTATTCCGGCGCTGGAAAAACTTCAAAAAGAGGACGGCGAGGCCGGCAGAAGAAAACTTTCACAGTACACAAGAATATTTACTGTCGTGCTTGCAGCGTTTCAGGCAGTGATTTTTATGGGATTTATGGCTCATACAAATGCGATTACAGCCGGTGTAAACCATACAATGTTTTACATCTCTTCTGTACTTACGCTCACAGCAGGTTCTGTTCTTGTTATGTGGATGTCGGAATTGATTACTGAAAAAGGTATAGGAAACGGCGGTTCTTTGATAATCTTTGTGGGTATCTTATCAGGTATTCCTCTTTATTCATCAAGAACGGCGCAGATGGTATCTAATGATTCTGCTCTTATGTGGGGCTTGATTTTGCTTCTTGCTATATTCTTTGTTACAATGGTTTTCATTGTAATTATGCAGGAAGCAGTGAGAAAGGTTATTATTGTTAATCCTAAAAGGCAGGTCGGAAATAAGGTATATGGCGGAGTGAATACATTTATTCCGTTTAAACTTAATCCGGGCGGCGTTATGCCGATTATCTTTGCGGTTGCAATATTACTTTTCCCGTCTACGATATTGAGTCTTGTCGGGCAGGCTAATTTACCGGCCGGATGGGTGCAGGATTTGGTGCTTATGCTGAATAAAGTATTTAATCCAAGCGGGATTACGTATTATGCAATATATTTTGTAATGATTGTTGCGCTGACTTTCTTCTACGCTTCAATTATGCCGAATATGCAGCCAAAGGAAATTGCTGATAACCTGAAAAAATACGGCTCATCAATTCCAGGTGTAAAACCAGGAAGACCGACTGCGGAAGCTCTGGATAAGATTTTAACCAAGACAACTTTTATCGGGGCAATGGGCTTGGGTATAATCGCTCTGGTTCCGGCTTTTGCAAGTTATATTACGAGAATAACAACTCTTCAAGGGATTGGAGCTACATCTCTAATCATCATGGTCGGTGTTGCTCTGGATTTAATTAATCAGGTTAGGACTCACCTGCTTGCAAGGAATTATGAAACATTCCTAAAAGAGTAGATAAAATAACAAAATTTTTAAAAAATAGCGGAGTTTAACTCCGCTATTTTTTATTTGAGAAAAATAAAAATAAATGAACAATTTTAATTTGAAATCGTTTATATGGTATAATGGATATTCAGAATTATTAAAAATGTATGGAGGGAAAAGATGAAAAAAACATTAGCAGTTGTAGCAGTTTTAGGTATATTGGCTGGCGGGGCTTCTATGACTTCCCAGGCTGTAAGCGCAGTAAGTCCGGAAAGAGGGTATATATCAGTTAATACTTCTGCAAATACAGAAGCAGCACCTGATGTTGCAGAAATCTCTTTTGCAGTACAAACTTCTGATACAAAATCAATGCAGAAAGCTACTCAATTAAATAAAGAAGCATCTGATAGAGTTTATTCTGTTTTAAGCTCTATGCTTAATGCTTCAAACGGAGATTATATTAAAACAGCCGACTACAGTGCATCGCCAATCTACACTTATTCAGGCAGCAAAAGAAACCTTGATAAGTATGAAGTTTCAAACAGAGTAATTGTGCACACAAAATCTATTGACAAAATCGGGCAGATGATAGACAAAGCAATTGAAGCAGGTGCAACTAATGTCGACAATTTGACTTTCTCTGTTTCTAATTATGATTCGCAGTGTAACGAACTTTTAGGTATTGCTGCAAAAAAAGCACAGACAAGAGCTTCTTTCCTGGCTAAAAACCTTTCTACAACAATAGAAGGTGTGAGAACTTTTGATGTAAGCTGTAATGCGAATAATTACGGAAGTCCAAGAATGTATATGGCAAAAAATATGCTTTCTGCAGTAGCTGATTCAGAAGCTGCCGGAAGTGCGCCGACTACGATTTCTAAAGGCGTAGTGAAAATTAATGCAAATGTAAATGCAAGCTTTTTTGTTAAGTAAAATAAATTACCCGGGCAGTTTTTCCTGCCCGGGGTTTATGGTAGTATGTGCAAATGAAAGATAAGAATAAAGTTATTAAAAGGATTGTTAACAGCCTGAATGCAAATGACTATGATTCAGCGCATAAAATAATAGAACGGGATTTGAAACGTTTTGGAGAAGATGAAGAATATTATTTTTATCTTGCTCTGATAACAGAGAACTTGGAAACAAAGCGGGAATTGTATACAAAAGCTCTTGAGATTAAGCCTGATTTTTTAGATGCGTATATAAACCGCGGGCTTGTAAATAATGAGCTTCAGGATTATGAGAAATCAATTCTTGATTATGATAAAGCAATCGACCTTGATTCAAAATGTGCGCTTGCGTATAATAACCGCGGCTATACCAAATATAAACAAGGGGATTATGAAGGTGCTTTGAAGGATTATAATAAAGCTATTTTTCTTAACCCGAAATTTAAAATGGCAATGGATAATAAGGCACAGCTATTTTTGAATGTTTGTATGGAAGATGACAGAGATTTTAGCGAAAAATATTACTTAAGCCTTGGAATTTCAGAGGTTAATTCCGGAAATTTCCCGGAGGCGATAAGGAGTTTTGATGAGGTTTTAAAGTATAATCCGAAGTCTGATTTAGCATTTTTCTACAAAGGCATTACTTATCACAGCTTAGGCAGAGATAAAGAGGCGTATGAATGCTATACGCAGGCGCTTGAGTATAACAAGAAAATGACGGATGCATATTTTAACCGAGGCCAGCTTATTTTAAAAGAAAATCCAAAAGAAGCTATTGATGATTTTGTATCAGCAATTGCTCTTGATTCAAAGTTTATAGATGCATATTATGCTCTTGCTGCTGCTCAAAAAACTCTTGGACTTTATGAAGAAGCAGTTAAGAATTTGGATAAAATCATAGAACTTGAACCGCAGGCGGTAAACGCAAAGGCGCTAAAGAAACTTATTTTAACAAAGTATCTTAACCGATAAGTTCTGACTATTTTTGCCCTATTCTTTCATATGTTTTATTGAAAAAAATGCATTCTGAAACATTGAAACAATCCACAAAGCTATACCGACCAGAGTTATACCATATCCAACTTTTTCAATATTTGGTAATTTTCGGGGATTTTTACATAGTTTCTCACCAGCTAACAATAATAAACCGACCATTAATGTATCGTTTGCAAACGAACTAATTCCGGATTTATTTGCATCCTCATCAACTTTTTGGCGCACATAGCCTGCACGTTCCTTTTTATATTCCGAGGAATGTGATTGTTTGGATGGAATATTATTGTAGTGTATGTTTTGACAAGATATTTTCATTGTACTAACTATTTTTAATCATCACCAAAAAGCCGGCTAAATAGTTTACTAAATAGTCCTTCTTCGTGCTCGTCACCAGAACCGGCAAATGTACCGCCGCTTTCAGTTGTATAACCTGTATCACCAAGAACATGGCTGTCAACATGTACGAGTTCATCACCGCTGGTCAAATTTTTTGATTCAACCCCATGAGCTTCATACCAGCGGTCTGTTACACTTTTAGGGAATTTGCCGGTTAATGCATGTACTAATTCTTCTTTTTGTGTCATCCCGCCGGGTATAATCATATCATGCATACTATCAGTTTGTCTTATCATTCGTGTATTTAAATTTTTTAACCGTGTCGTTTTTTGTAAATTTGTACGGACTAAATTTTTTCTAATAATTCTTGCTTCCGGCATTATTTTCTGTATCATATAACCTCCTGTTAATTATTTCTGCTAAAAAATTTATCACAAAACCTAAAGGCAGTAATTGCAATTCCTAATGCAATACAACTATAACTATTTTCTATTTTTCTTTTTTAAAACTTTTTACTATGTCATAAACAAAACTTCCAATTACACCTGATAGCATCAAAATTTTTCCTGTCTTTGTAATTTTTTTGTCCCCTTTAAGGGTTGTAAAATAATCTAGGTTTAAGAACATACCAAGGGTAACAGCAGTTTTTATAGTATCACTTATGGGTTCTTCCCATTTATCACTTTTTTGCGAAGATTTAAAATTGGAATATTGCCTCGTTGTATAATTATCTAGCATTATTATTTTCATTTTTATCCCTTAATTGTTATTATTTTCCATTTAAAATATCATCAATTCTCTTATTTCGTTTCCGTTCTTTATCCTTTTCTTCACACCATCTAATTATATCTGCTCCTAGGCCAGCAGTAGTAACTCCAGCGATTATAGCATTTAATCCGTTACCCAAAAATGGCACCCAAGTCACGAATTTCGAAGCACCTTTAAAAACATAAGTTCCAACTCGATTACCTATAATGCCTGTAAGGATACTTTTTATTACCCCCTTACTAAAAGAGAAGTCATAAACACCGTTTATTATTGCCATAGCCATTGTTACTTCGTTTGCGCCCAATGCAATTTCTTCAGCACCACAGGCTTGCGCTCCAATAGCCCCTGTAGTTGCATTTATACCAGAATAAATTGCGATCATCTTTTTAGCTTCTTTTATTTCTTTTGGTCCATGTAAATTTTTCAGATTGCTGGTTTTTTGTAACAAGCTTCTGTTCATCAATTTTGGTGTCTTAGTCAGCATTTGAGCGCAGCCAAAATTTGTCGTAGAGTTGATTTGTGATATGTACATTTTTCTTTTCCTTCTAGATTTATCCCTTATCAAAAACAAAAATATACCTAATATATCAGTTTGTCAATATACATTTTATATTCAAAAAATAATATTTACAAATCTTAATAAATATAGCAAATTTTATTTTTATTCTATTTAAAAAGAGTATGGATGTATCTTTAAACAACATCAATTTTAAATCAGGATTAAATACTAAAATCTTGCTATCAGAAAAAGTAATTATACCCAAAAAACAAGAAACTTTGTTTATTAATAAGTATGGTGTAGAAGCGGATTTTAGTGCAAGCCGGCCGGCTGCGCTGGCAAACAATCTATGTGCAGGCATCTTTGAAAAGCTTGCGGATAAATTGAGGTATGTTTTAACATTTCCGCCAGCTATAAAAATATACAATAGAAAGAATCTAATAGA
>CALVEE010000127.1 GCA_944326495.1 Candidatus Gastranaerophilales bacterium
CCTGACCTACTGTTCTGGTTTAATTCATTAAAATTTTAATTTCTCCTAAACTCCTAAACCTCTAAACTTCTAAACTCTAATCAGCACCCACCCAAGCCCTCCCTCACTAGGGAGGGGTGACTGTGCACTTGGTTTTCTTATTCACTTATTTACTTATTTACCTATTCAATAGTTAGTAGGTCCGGCACTGCCTGACTATAAGTTATTGTCAAGGCGAAGAGTGTTGCAAGCTTTGATTTTTATTTGGACACTTATGTCTAATAAGGAATGGTCGGAGTGAGTGTGGAGCTTGTGCACCACAACCGGACAGGCTGGTTAATACTACATTAAATCAGAATTTCTTTTTCATTCTTATAAGTTACATATCCTAAAGGCGAAGCGGGCGGTTTGCGCAAAAACTTCGCTTTTGTATATATTACACCAACTTTAGAAGGCTGTTTTGCTGATGAATATTCTCTTGCAATTTTACAGCACTCAAAAATTGTCTTCTCATCAGGTTCTTGTTCATTGACTCTAAGCAGCACGTGAGAGCCTGCACATAATCTTGTATGAAACCAATAGTCCTCTTCTCTGGAAAACTTAGAAACTATATAATCATTTTGTTTATTATTTCTTCCTATATAAACATCAAACCCGTTTATTTGTATTTTTAAAAGTTCCTGCTTATTAGTTTTTTGAGGTTTTATGCTGTCTAAGCCAAGCTCTTCTTCTATTTCTTTTAAATCGGATATTTTACCGGCAAATTCTATACTATATAAAATATTTTCTAAATATTCCTGCTGTATATTGAGCTCTTCCAGCATTGATTGAGATTTTTCTTTTGTTGTTTTAGATTTATTATAAAGCTTATAATACCTTTGAGCATTCTCTTTTAAGTTCTTTGTCGCATCAAGTTCTATTTTTATATTCCGGTTATTTATATAATCAAAAATCTCTATTTCTTTTTGATAATCGCATTTCTGATATAAATTAGCAGTCAGAAGTTCACCGTATAGTTTATATTTTTCGGTATTATCACGTTTTTTCAAAAGAGTATTTATTTTATCGGCAGAATTTTTTACCTTCTTAAGTTTTGGCTGAACTATTGCCAAAAGCCTGTGTTTCTTTTCCCTTACGTTTATTCCCTCTTGAATTTTAGAAAAATAATCATCTAAAATATCGTTAACTGAAAAGGAAGGCGGATAATCAAGGGATTTATAAAGACAGGGTATATCAGAGTTTAACTTTGGAGAAGGGGGATAAATATATTTAAGCCCGCCTTGAAGTTCTCTGTAACGGCTCTTTTCCGAGCCTACATTATGAGCACAGCCTATTATAATTGAGCTTTCTCTATCGTATAAGATAACGTTTGAGTGTTTTCCCATAAGCTCTATACAAAGGCAAAGCGAACGCTTTTGGGAGAGTTCATCGGATCTCTCAAAAAATAATTCTAAGATCCTCTCATGATCAACAACCCTGGCATCATCAATCCTGCAGCCTTCCAGATATTTTCTTAATAACATACAAAACATCGGCGGATGCTTAGGAATTACCAGTTCCCGGCGTTTTTCTCCCTCCGTTGTCATAAAAGCCAGATGATACATCTGCGGATTTATATTTACGTATAATTTTCTGCTCACACCGTTATTTCTCAGCAAAAATATAAAATCTCTTCTTGTCGGCTGTTGTATTTTTTGAAGCCTTGAGCCGATTATAAAATCAATATTTTCCTCAAAAAAATCTCTTAGAGTAAGAAAATCTATATTTATCATTATCTTCCTCTGTAATAAGACCTGTTATTGTAATTTGATTGTACATTTGAATAATTGGAATAACTGTTATACATCCTGTTTCTTGTTGCATAATTAGACTGTGCCTGCCAGTACGGAACAGGTTTATTGTTTACCTGACGGTTGTAATTATTTCTGTATGACTGCATTGTCATTGTTTTGTATGCATAAGGATTAATAGAGTCTGCATATGTTAAATTGCAAGTTAGAAAAATAAATAATAATATCAAAATTTTCTTCATACAAATATTATAATATAAAATCCTTAATATTGACATAAAACCTTGTTAGCAGTACCTTTACAAAGGTATGAATCGTAAAAAACTTTTAATATCATTTGCTTTAATTTCTTTAGGGTGTTTGTTTTATTTCTTTGCAAACTTCCAGAGAATTGCTATTCCCGGAGCGGTATTTGATTTGCTGCAGGAAGAACTAAAATTGAGTGCTCCTTATATAACCGCTTTCGGCGCAATTTTTATGTATATTTATGCATTCAACCAGCTTGTTATCGGGGTTCTTGTCGAGCGTTTCGGGGGGCTGCGGATTATACTTGCAGGCGCTGTTATTCTGGCTCTCGGCACACTGCTTTTTCCGATAACCTCTAATTTAGCAATTATGTATTTTGCAAGAGTTTTGGTAGGATTAGGCGGAAGTATGTTCTACCTTAGTCTTATAAGAGAAATAAAAGCATGTGTTCCCGATAAAGACTTCGGGATTGCAATCTCAATTATGCTGTTTGTCGGATATGCAGGCGGAATTGCTGCTAATGCGCCGTTTGTATTTGCTATGAAATATATGAGCTGGAGAGAAATTCTGATTGTATTGGCGGGAATTACTGCCGTTGCAGCTTTAATATTCTATATTTTGACTAAACAAATTCAAATCCCCGCAATCAACAGGAATGTAAAAATGCGCTTACTGCCTTTCAGGCTCGTACTGCATAAAAAGCATAACCGGAATTTATTTAGTTTTGCCTGCTGCAATTTCGGGATTTCTTATGTAATTCAGGCGATTTTAGGTAAAAAGTTTCTTGAAGACTTTTGTATGATGCAAACATCTGATTCAGCTATGGTACTTTCTGTTATGGCAGTTATTGCAGCTGTTTTTAATATTGTCAATGCATCAGTTTGCAAGCTGTTTCATAACCACAGGGTTATTTTTCTAAAAAACGCTTCTATTATAACTTTTGGCTGTCTGTTATGTATATGTATCTGTCTTTTAATGAATATAAGAACTGCATTTATCGCAGTTCTGTTCTGCATTCTGGCAGGGAATGCCAGCCTTACTTCAATTCTTGTTCCAGTACTGCATTTGACTAACAGAAAAATGGTCTCCGGAACAGCCGTTAGTATTATGAATTTCTGTTTCTTTATGATGGTCGGGATTTTAGGTACAATAAGCGGTTTCCTGCTTAACCTTTTTGAGCCGGTAAAAAACGGAAATGTTATAGTATATTCTAACCTTTCATATCTTGCCGTCTTTGGAACATTCTTCCTCTTGAGCGTTTTTGAAATGTATAAAGCGATGAAATTGTCCAATAGGTATTAACCGGAGTAGTCAGGCAATGCCTGACCTACTTTATGAATAGTGCGAAACATTAACAGATATTAGCTTTTGCGGAGCAAGCTCCACACTACATTCGACAATTGTTTATTTAATTCGTCTTTTGTTGAATTGTTATAAATTACATAATCGGATTTTAATATCTTTTCTTCCTGTGGTAATTGTGCTTTCATCCTGATTAAAGCCTCATCTTCGGTAAACTTATTACGTTTCATAAGACGCTCAAGCCTTATATCATCATCACAGGCTACAAAAATAATTCTGTCAAAAAGTTTATAAAAATCAGTCTCAAAAAGCAGCGGCACAGAGATAAAAACAATATCATAATTTTGCTCAAAAATCTCTTTCACCATTTGCTTTATTTTGGGATGGATGTATTCTTCGAGCTCTTTTTTCTTTTGAGGGTTTCTGAAAACTTCATCGCCGAGCTTTTTTCTGTCAACATTACCCAAAATTTCATGCGCCATTTTATCTGTATCAAAAACAGGATAGCCTTTTGATATCAGGATTTTCTCAACTTCTGATTTTCCGGAAGCTATATTACCCGTTATTGCTACTTTCAGCATATTCCCTCTTAATCTTTGCAATATAAGCTTTCAATTCTTTAACCTGCTTGGGCTTAATTGCCTTAACCTGTCCTTTTTTTAAGCCTTCAATAGTCAATGTTGCATGCTGAATTCGTTTTAAGTGTTCGACTTCATAACCTAATTTTGCAAACATTTTACGGATTTGACGGTTAATCCCCTGATAGAGAACAACCTGAATTAGTGAAGATTTCGGATTTATTTCGACAGGTAAAGTTTCTGCGTAAGCAATTTTCTTCTCTCCGCTATCCGTTTCAATCTCTATTCCGTTTAACATTTTTTCGGCATCATCGGGAGTAAATTTACCGTTTATTGTAACCATATAGACTTTCGGAACTTTTATTGAAGGATGGGTCATTTCATTAATAAATTCTCCGTCATTAGTTAAAATAATAAGCCCTGTCGACTCCTTATCCAATCTTCCCACAGGTTTCAAAAATTTCAGCTCCGGCGGAATTATATCATAAATAGTTTTTCTTCCTTTTTCATCCTCTGTTGTTGTAATATATCCCGCAGGCTTATAGAATTTATAATACTCGAGTTTTTGCGGCTTTACGAGCTTATCATCCACATAAACCCTGTCTTTTTCACGAACATAAAATCCTAATTCTTCAATCTTTTTATCATTAACACGAACCCGCCCTGCGAGAATAAGCTCATCAGCTTTTCTTCTAGAACAAATCCCGGTTGAAGCTATATATTTATTTAAACGTGGCATAATTCAGCCTTTTCTATAGCATTTTTTATAACTTCCGGCATTCTTCTATGAAGCGAGCCGTCATTATGTACTGCTACAACTTCAAATTCTGCCTGTAAGAACAGTTTACCGCTTTCTTTGTTTCTTATTGTCTGTTCAAACACAATTGTTACGGGCGTAAGCTTTTTTATCCAGCTCTCGATTACAACAATATCATTGAGTTTTCCGGAAGCCTTGTACCTTATATTCATATTAGTAACCGGAAGTACAATATCCTGCTTTTCTAAATCCAGCATATTAAGCCCCATCACCTCGCATAACTCAACTCTGCCCATCTCAAGCCATCTTAAATATGAACCATGCCAGACAATTCCGAAAGAGTCAGTATCTGAATAATAAACCTTTTGTTCTATAGTATGTTTCATAACCATATTCTAACATGATATAATAAATAAAGTAAGGAGGAGATTATGAAATTTTTACATACAATGATTAGAGTTAAAGACATTGAAAAATCTTTAAAGTTTTATACAGAAGTTTTGAACATGCAGTTTGACCATAAAAAAAGACTTGATGACTGCTGGTTGTATTTTTTAACGGACGAAGAAAATACATGTCAGATAGAGTTAACTGTAAATGACGAGACTCCGGAAGCTGGCTATAATTTAGGTTCCGGATTTGGTCACTTTGCATTTTCAGTTGAGTCATTAGATGAATTCACAGAAAAAATAAACAAACTCGGATACTCATATCTTTATCCCCCGTTTGATTTAAACGGAAAAGGGTCTCGAATTGCATTCATTAATGACCCTGACGGATACGAGATAGAATTAATCGAGAAGGTTGTCTGGTAACAAATATGGAGAGCAATAAAGTGCAATGGTTTTTACTATTTTGTAAAACCGCGGCCGAATTTTATACCACAGCAGGTTTATTACTTGTTGTTACTGTTCAGTATGGCTCTTGTTCAGCCCTGCTCTTTTATAAGACTATTCCGGACAGTTATGACACTTACCCCTGAATAATAGCCAGCGGAATGGGGTGGACATTTTCATCCACCCCATCTTTATTCTTTTTAAATCTAATTTTCAACTTTCTTCAATGTCGGAAATGCAATTACATCTCTTATTGTCGGAGAGTTCGTAAGAAGCATTACGAGTCTGTCTATTCCCATTCCCATACCGCCTGTCGGAGCTAGACCGTATTCAAGGGCATTTATATAATCTTCATCAATAGACATTGCTTCTTCGTCTCCGTTTGCTTTAGCCAGTGCTTGAGCCTCAAAACGATAGCGCTGGTCAATCGGATCAGTTAATTCAGAGAACGCATTAGCAATCTCCCATCCGTTTACACGGGTTTCAAATCTCTCTGTCAGGCGGTCGTTATCTCTGTGAACTTTTGCAAGCGGAGAGATTTCTCTTGGGTAATCAATAATATGAACCGGCTGGATTAAAGTAGGCTCAACGGTTGCTTCAAAAACTGCTTCCACAATCTGTCCCCAGTTCATTTCTTCATCAACTTCTATATGCATTGATTTTGCTCTATCGTAAGCTTCTTTAGCAGTAAAGAATTCGCCGAAATCGACACCTGTCATTTCTTTAATAGCGCCGAGCATTGTTTTTCTATCCCAAGGCGGGGTTAAATCGATTTCGTTTTCTCCGTACTGGATTTTAGTTGTACCCAAAACTTCCTGTGCAACATAAGCAACAAGGTTTTCGGTCAAAGCCATCATTTCATTATAATCTACATAAGATTGATAGAGTTCAATCATAGTAAATTCAGGATTATGACGTGTATCGATACCTTCGTTTCTAAAGCATCTGGAGAGTTCAAAGATTTTTTCACTCAACCCGCCGACCATAAGTCTTTTCAAGTGAAGCTCCGGCGCAATTCTTAAGGTCAAATCCATATCAAGAGCATTGTGGTGCGTAATAAACGGTCTTGCGTTAGCTCCTGATGCTTGAGTATGAAGCATTGG